>NZ_QKTA01000011.1:0-123572 GCF_003234395.1 Curtobacterium sp. MCLR17_051 | reverse complement strand
CGCCCGCGCCTCCCGCCGCGCCACCGCCCGCGGATCCACCGCGAACACCGCCGCCACGATCGTCAGCACCGCGTACACCCCGAGGTACCCGCACAGGATCCACGGCGAGCCACCCCCGAGCTGCACGAACACCGCGGCCAGCAGCGGCGTCAGCCCCACCGAGAAGATCGACCCGATCTGGTACCCGAGCGACATCCCCGAGTACCGCCGTCCGGTCGGGAACTGCTCCGCGAACCACGCCGCCTGCGGCCCGTAGATGCTGTCGTGGAACACGCACATCCCGATCAGCGCCACGAGCGGCAGCAGCACGAGCGGCCCGGCGTCGAGGAACGCGAAGAACGGCCAGATGAGCACCGCGATGCCCACCGCCGACCAGATGGTGAGCACCCGCCGCCCGACCCGGTCCGACAGCCACCCCCAGAACGGCGTCGACACGAGCGACACCGCCGAGATCACGAGCACGGCCTGCAGCCCGGCGACCGAGCCCGATGGCCCCCGCACGTTGCCGAGGTACGTCAGCGAGTACGTCGTCAGGATCGAGTACAGCGCCGGCTGCACGAGGCGCAGGCCCGCCGTCACCAGGATCGACCGCGGGTGCTGCCGGATCGCCTGCCACACCGGGAACCGCTCGACCCCACCCGAGGCGCGCAGCTCCTGGAACACCGGGGCGTCCTGCACACCGAGCCGGATGACGAGCCCGACCGCCACGATCACCGCCGAGAACAGGAACGGCAGCCGCCAGCCCCAGGCCAGGAACGCCTCGGTGCCGAGCAGCGACCGCACGAGCGTGAAGACCCCGGTCGCCAGGAGCATCCCACCGGCCGACCCCATCTGCGTGAACGCCCCGAACAGCCCCCGGTGCCGCTCCGGCGCGTGCTCGACGGACAGCAGCGCCGAGCCGCCCCACTCCGCACCGGCCGCGACGCCCTGCAGCAGCCGCAGGAACACGAGCGCCACGACGGCGCCGACCCCGATGGTCGCGGCCGACGGGATGACCCCGATCAACGTCGACGCGATGCCCATCAGCACCAGCGACGCGACGAGCAGCTTCTTCCGCCCGATCCGGTCACCCAGGTGGCCGGCGATCACGCCGCCGAGCGGCCGCGCCACGAACCCGACGCCGTAGGTCGCGAACGACGCGATGACCCCGACCGCCGGCGTCACGGACGGGAAGAACGTCGGCGCGAACACCAGCGCCGAGGCCGTCGCGTAGAGGTAGAAGTCGTAGTACTCGACGGTCGTCCCGACGAACGACGCGAGGGCGACCCGACGACGGGTCGCGCTGGTCGACGGTGCAGCGGGACGGCCTGGAGGCGCGGTGAGGGTGGTCTGGCTCGGCATGCCTCAGGAGCATGGTCGCGTCCAGGGCCGCGGGGAACACCGCGCGTAACGGGAGGTCACGTCGCTGTCGTCGGGCGGTGCCCGCCGACCACGATGGGACGCATGAGCGATGCACCGAACCGCCCGCTGCGCTTCGCGGCCTTCGTCATGAACACGACCTCGCACATCCAGCACGGCCTGTGGCGGCACCCCGACGCCCGGCAGGCGGACTTCGACGACGTGACGCTGTGGACCGATCTGGCGAGGACCCTCGAGCGCGGCAAGTTCGACGCGATGTTCTTCGCCGACGTCGTCGGGACCTACGGCCCCGGTCGCGGCGACTACTCGACCAACCTGCGCGAGGGGCTGCAGATCCCCTCGAACGACCCCTCCGTGCTGCTCTCCGCGCTCGCCGTGTCGACCGAGCACCTCGGGCTCGCGTTCACCTCGAGCGTCATCCAGGCGCACCCGTTCGACTTCGCCCGCAAGGTCTCCACGCTCGACCACATCACCCGGGGCCGCATCGGCTGGAACGTCGTCACGAGCGCCCTCGACAGCGCCGCCCGGAACTTCGGCGCCGACCGGCTCGAGGAGCACGACGAGCGCTACGTCTGGGCCGAGGAGTACCTCGAGGTCTGCGCGAAGCTCTGGGAGGGCTCGTGGGAGGACGGCGCCGTGCTGAAGGACCCGGTCCGTGGCTACACCGACCCCGACAGGGTGCACCGCATCGACCACCACGGCAAGCGCTACGACGTGCAGGGCCCGCACCTGTCGGCACCGTCGCCGCAGCGGACCCCGGTGCTGTTCCAGGCCGGGTCGTCGCCGGCGGGCCGTGCCTTCGCCGCCCGCAACGCCGAGGCCCAGTTCATCCTGACCTCGAACCGGGACGCCACCGAACAGCTCATCCGCGAGACCCGTGACCTGGCCGAGGCCGCCGGTCGCCAGCGGGACGACATCGCGTTCTTCCTCGGCCTGACCTTCGTCACCGGCTCCACCGAAGCCGAGGCCAAGGCCAAGGAGGCGGAGATCGACGAGTACCTGGCCGCCGACGGGTTCCTGGTGCACTCGAACCTCGGCTTCGACCCGGACACCGGCGAGCCCCTCGACCCGGACACCCCGCTGTCCGAGGTCCGCACCCACGCCGGACAGTCGCACCTGCAGTGGCTCCGCGAGGCCGCCGGGGACCGCGAACCGACCATCGCCGACCTCGCCCGGCTGTCCGCGAAGCTCCGCGCCCGGGTCGTCGGGACGCCGGAGCAGATCGCCGACGAGCTCGCCGACTGGCAGCGGGTGGGCGTGGACGGCGTCAACGTCATCAACTGGACGCTCCCCGGCTCGTACGAGGAGTTCGTCGACCACATCGCGCCGACCCTGCAGGAGCGCGGACTGATGCAGTCCGAGTACCGCGATGGCACCCTGCGCGAGAAGCTCTTCGGCCACGCGCAGCTGCCGGACTCGCACCCCGCCCGGCAGTGGCGCGGGGCGTTCTCGGGCGGCGCCGGCGCGACCGTGGCGCGCGACGCGGTGGAGGTGCCCGCATGACGGACGCGACGACGATCGACGGACGCGTGACGGGCCTCCCGGCCGACCGTCTGGCGACCCTGCGCGAACGCTTCGCGCCCGTGTTCGCGACCATCCGCGACGGCGCGGTCGAGCGTGAGCTCGCGTCCGGGAGGCCCGGTGACCGGCCGCTGCCGCACGCCGAGGTCCGGGCGCTCGCCGACGCGGGGTTCGGGCGGCTGCGCGTGCCGGAGGACCGCGGCGGCTTCGGCGTGACGCTGGTCGAACTCGCGCACCTGGTGGCGGACCTGGCGGCGGCGGACTCGAACATCGCGCACCTGTGGCGTGGGCACTTCGGGTACACCGAGCTGGTGCTGCTGCGGCCGTCGTCCGGCGGCCGGGACGAGTGGCTCCAGCGCATCGTCGACGGAGCGATCATCGGGAACGCGACCTCGGAGCGGACCGGGACGACCCTGGCCGACATCTCGACGACGGTGACGCCGGCTGGTGGTTCCCTCCGCCTCGACGGGCGGAAGTTCTACTCGACCGGCACGCTCTACGCGGACTGGATCTACCTGGCGGCGGACCGTGACGGGGAGCGCGTGACGTTCGCCGTCGACGCCTCCGCGCCGGGTGTGACGAGCATCGACGACTGGGACGGGTTCGGGCAGCGGTTGACCGCCTCCGGCACGACCGTGTTCGACGGGGTGTCGGTCGACCCGTCGGTGGTGTCGGCGTACCGGGACGCCCCGCTGTCGCACATCCAGGCCTTCTACCAGCTGTACCTGCTGGCGGTCCTCGCCGGGATCGGGCAGGCCGTGTCCGACGACGCCGTGGCCTTCGTGCGGCCACGGACCCGCACGTACATCCACGCCAACGCGGCCGTGCCGGCGGAGGACCCGCAGGTGCTCTCGGTGCTCGGGCGGCTGTCGGCCGGGGCGTTCACCGCCCGGTCACTCGTCGTCGCCGCCGCGGGGCTGCTCGACGGGGTCGTCGCGACGAACGAGCCCGGGGTCGGCGTCGACCGCGTGGTGCTCGACGCGGCCGAGAACGCCGTGTACCAGGCGCAGGTCGAGATCGGGCCGCGGGTGCTGCGGTCGGCGTCCGAGTTGTTCGAGGTCGGCGGGGCGTCCGCGGCCGACCGGACGCGTGGGCTGGACCGGCACTGGCGGAACGCCCGGGTGGTGGCGTCGCACAACCCGGCGGTCTACAAGGAGCGGCTGGTGGGGGAGTACGCGCTGCACGGGCGGGGGCCGGTGGGGGCGTGGGAGAAGTACCACGTGGTGGGGCCGACGCGGTTCTGAGGTGCGGGCGGGTGCGCGCGCGTCGCTGCCGCTACGCCCAGCCGAGCTCGTGCAGCCGCTCGTCGTCGATGCCGTAGAAGTGGCCGATCTCGTGCACGAGGGTGGTGTGCACCTCGTCCTTGAGCTCCTCGACGGTGTCGCACTCGGCCAGGTGCTGCTTGCGGAACACCACGATGCGGTCGGGCAGCTCGCCGAAGCCGTACTGCCCTCGCTCGGTGGCCGCGATGCCGTCGTACACGCCGAAGAGCTCTTCGCCGTTCTCCGGTTCGTCCTCGACGACGAACACCACGTTGTCGAGCCCGTCGACCATCTCGTCGGGGAGCAGGTCGAGTTCGTCGGTCACGAGTTGCTCGAACGCGTCGGCGGACATCTCCATCACGGGTGGATCGTCCCACATCGCGCTGACCACCCGCGGCGAAGCCGCACGGCGCCGGAGCCGCCCAGAAAAACACTGAGGGAGAGCCCCGGTTGCGTCACACGCAACAGGACTCTCCCTCGACTGGGGTGAATAACGGGTCTCGAACCCGCGACCTCCTAGACCACAACCAGGCGCTCTACCAACTGAGCTATATCCACCATGTTCGAACCAGCGGACCGGCGCGACCACTCAATAGTAGTACATGCGGGACGGGGTGCGGACCACCCGTGTCGCTACTCGGCCGCGGGCTGCGCCAGCCGTGACTCCCACTTCGCCACGACGTCGGCCTGCACGGCACGCACGTCGTCGGTGCTCGGGCCGGGCTCGGCGACGAAGCCGGCGCGGCGGTAGTACTCGAGTTCGCGGATCGACTCGAGGATGTCCGCGAGGGCCCGGTGCCCACCGTGCTTCTCCGGTGCGTTGAAGTACACGCGGGGGAACCAGCGGCGGCAGAGCTCCTTGATGCTCGACACGTCGACGCTGCGGTAGTGCAGGTGCCCGTCGACCCGCGGCATGTACTTCGACAGGAACGCGCGGTCGGTGCCGATCGTGTTGCCGGCCAGGGGTGCGGAGCCCTCGGCGGGGACGTGCTGGAGGATGTACTCGAGCACCTGGTACTCGGCGTCCGCCAGGCTCACGCCGTTCGGGATCTCCTCGAGGAGCCCCGAGGTGACGTGCATGTTCGTCACGAACTCGTTCATGTTGTCGAGCGCGGACTGGTCCGGCTTGATGACGATGTCGAAGCCGGGGTGCACGGGCTCGAGGTCGAAGTCGGTGATGACCACGGCCACCTCGACGAGTTCGTCGACCTCGAGGTCGAGGCCGGTCATCTCGCAGTCGATCCAGACGAGGCGGTCATTCGCGGTTGCCATGTCCCCGATCCTATTCCCGCCCCGCGTGCGTCCCGTACGTGCCGCTGCGCCCGCCCACGCGTGCCCGCCCGTTCCGTGCGCGGGCGAAATGCCGAGGTCGCCCTGCAGACGCACCCGGACATTCCGCCCGCTCGTCCGGGACGCGAGCCGCACGCGGTATAGGCGACCGCCTGGAGGCCCGGGGCGACCCCGGCAAGCAGCCCCGCGCCTCCAGGCGGTCGCCCTCCACCCCGCCTGCCGCGCCGATCCCGCCTCATCGCCACGAACGGGCGAAATGCCGCGGTTGCCCTACGTAGGGACCGCGGTATTCCGCCCGCTCGCCGACTTCGGTTGCGCTGCGGTCGCGGCTCCGCCCGCCCGCGTCCAGCCGAGCGGGCGAAATGCCGCGGTCGCCCTGCGGACGGACCCGGATGTTTCGCCCGCTCGTCCGCGACGCGAACCGCGAGCGCCGCAAAGCGACCGCCTGGAGGCCCGTGGCGACCCCGGCAGGCCGACCCGCGCCTCCCGGCAGTCGCCCTCCACCCCGCCTGCCGCACGGTTCTGGCGAGCCCCGCACGAGCGGGCGAAATGCCGGAGTCGCTCCGCGGTCGAGGCCGGGTATTTCGCCCGCTCGCGGGTGGAGCGTGGAACGAGGGGCGAGCGAGCGCACGCGCGGACGCACGAACGGGCGAAATGCCGGGGTGCCCACGGGGGACACTCCGGCATTTCGCCCGTTCGTGGAGAAGTGGGGAAGGGGGAAGGCCCCCACCGCGCGCCTCGGCGACTAAGCCATGTCGCCGGCGGTGATGGCCTCGGCCTCGACGCGCTCCGGCTCGGGACCGTCGTCGACGCGGCGCAGGACCCTGGTGGTGCAGAGGATCACGACGAAGGCGACCGCGACGGAAGCACCCGCGAACACGTACGCCGCCGAGGGGGAGTACGCGTCGGCGAGCAGGGTCGCGACAGGCGGGGCGATGGCGCCGCCGATGAAGCGGACGGCGGAGTAGGCGCTCGAGGCGACGGAGCGGGGGAGGTCGGTGGCCTCCATGACGCACTCGGTGAGCACGGTGTTCAGGACACCGAGCACGAGGCCGCCGATGACGACGCAGATGATCAGGCCGACCTGGGACCGCACGACGAGGGCCGCGGCGAACAGGTCGAGCGCGAGCAAGGGCAGCGCGATCTTCAGCACCGTCGTCCTCCGGAGACGGGCGGTGAGCATCGGGGCGACCCACACGGACGTGATCGCGAGACCGACACCCCAGCCGAAGAACGTGAACCCGATGCCGAGCGCGCCGAAGCCGAGCGGGAACGGCGTGTACGCCAGCAGGACGAAGAAGCCGATGTTGTAGAACAGCGCGGTCGCGGCGAGGGCGGCGAGTGCCGGACGGGTCAGGGCGCGGAAGGGTGCGGAGAGCTTCGTCGGCGTGGGCTTCTCGAGGCTGCCGGTCTTCAGCAGGGCGACGATGGCGATGAACGCGACGGCCATCAGGGTCGTGACGCCGAAGAACGGGCCGCGCCAGCTCACCGAGCCGAGCAGACCTCCGACGAGGGGACCGACGGCGATGCCGAGGCCGAGCGCTGCCTCGTACAGGATGATCGCCGAGGCGGTGCCGCCGGACGCTGCTCCGACGATGGTCGCGAGCGCGGTGGAGATGAAGAGCGCGTTGCCGAGGCCCCAGCCGGCACGGAAGTCGATGATGCTCCACACGCTGTTCGACGTCGCGGCGAGCACCGAGAAGAGCACGATCAGGGCGAGTCCGATGAGCAGGGTGCGCTTCGCGCCGATGCGGCTGGAGACCCAGCTGGTGAAGAACATCGCGACACCGGTGACGGCGAGGTAGCTCGTGAAGAGCAGTTCGGTCTGCGCGGGGGTCGCCTTGAGGGACGCCGCGATCGCCGGGAGGATCGGGTCGACGAGCCCGATGCCCATGAACGCGACGACGCAGGCGAAGGCGATCGCCCAGACCGCGGACGACTGCTTGAGGATGGAGCCGGACTGGCCGGCGGGTGCGTGGGCGTTCACGCGGGGATCTCCGTTCCGTTGGGGGTTGTCCGGGTGCGCTGGGCGATCAGGTTCGCCGCGTGGTGCAGGACGTCCCAGTCGTCGTCGGTCAGGTCGGCGAACAACGGACCGACCGTGCTGGTGAGGGTGGAGCGCCAGGAAGCGAGCCGTTCGCGTCCGGCCTCGGTGAGTTCGATGAGCTGCCCGCGGGAGTCGTCCGGGTCGACGCTGCGGCTGACCAGGCCGTCGGCGAGCATGCCGGCGACGAGTCGGGTCATGGTGGGCTGCGCCACACGGGAGGCGGTGGCCAGCTCGCCGAGTCGCAGGGGTTCGTCGGTCTCGAGGATGCCGAGCGTGCGCCAGACCGCGGTGGACGTGGTGTTGCCCGTCGACTGGACGGCGCTGCGGATCAGGCGGTTGACGGAGACGAGGAGGGTCTCGATCGTCTGCTCGCGCGGTGTTTCCATAGCTGAACTATATAGCCATGCTATGCATGGCGCAACGACGGGCTCGACAGACTGCACCAGCCACCGCCTGGTAGAAGGGAGGCATGAGCGACATCACCATCCACGAAGGCGACGAGTACACCGCGATCTTCCACGGCGGCCCCTTCGACGGCACGACCGACACCCGCACCGCCACGAGCGACGCGCTGGACGACGAGGTCACGGTGTTCGCCGACGTCGAGGGCCTGCAGACGGCCTTCACCTACCGCGCCACCAAGTCCCGCCAGGTCCTCGACCAGATCTCGGTCGAGTTCACCTACGAGCCCGGCGAGTCCGACCCGGTCGACGACCTGCAGGACCGCGGCGACCGCAGCGGCGAGTTCGACCGGGAGTAGAACCCCCACCCGCCGCGTTGCAGGACCACATGCAGCTCGACCTCTGGACGTCCGCCTTCTGTGCGCCGTGTGCCGCCGCCCGCCGGGTGTCGGCCGAGGCGTCGGCGCTCGTCCCCGGGCTCACCGTGACCGAACGCGACGTGGCGGCACACCCCGACGACGCGGAAGACCTCGGTATCCGGTCCACGCCCACGATCATCGTGCGGCAGGACGACGGCACCGAGGTCTTCCGTTCACCCGGCGTCCCGACCCGTGACCAACTCCTGCTCGCGGTGGCCAAGGCGCTCTGAACGAGCCGCCGCCGCGGCCGGGGCAGCCGCCGCCGCAGCCGTCCCAGCGGCGGTCCCCGGCGCGGGCACAGCGGCCCGCGCCCCCGCACGCTGCGACGTCGGCGCCGCCACCACCACGGGCTCCGGCGGATCGACCAGCGCCCGCACGCGTCGCGCCAGCCGCTTCGCGCCCCGGATCGGCGCCCCGATGCCCAGTGCCACCAGCCCGAGCGGACTGTGATCGGCCCCACCGAGGGCGTTCTTCCGCTCCCACGCGCGGCGCAGCACCCCACCGCGACTCCGCCGTGCCGGTGCCCGGTCCACCAACGTGCCGGCGTCCCGTCGGGCCATGAGCTCCACGAGCCGGTGCTGCCAGTCGTCCTCCGAGGCCGGGTGGAAGTAGTTGTCCCGCATCCACTCCGGCCGGACGACACCGAACCGTCCGTCGACCAGGTCGACGGCGTCACCCTCGAGGCCGCTCCCCACGAACACCTCGTTGATCAGGTGCCGCCCGATCCCGAAGTCGGTCAGCGTGAGCGCGGGCACGCCTCGCGCCGCCGCCTCGAGCACCGCGGTCGAGCTGATCGTCACGAGCGCCACCGCCCGGTCGAGGTGCTCGGCCATCGGGCCGCTCTCGACCACGAGGTTGGTCGGCGCGTCCGCCGGCACCAGGTCCGGGTACGGGTGCTCCTCGCGGTGTGTCTGGTGCTCGCCTGCCGCGGCGCGCGTCTTGATGACGACGCGCCACTCCGGGTGCGCCCGCGCCGCGTTGACGAGCCACCGCACGACGAGGGCACGGTCGGCCCGCTCGAACGGCACACTCGGCTGCGCCGCGAAGACGACGGAGTCGCGGGCGGTCGCGCCGCTGGCTCCGACACCGCCGGTCGCGCCGGCGCCCCGCGCGAAGGGCAGCGTGGCGAGCGCGAAGTGCGGCTCGACCCCGCCCTCGCGCGCCATCTCCTCGTACGCGCGGACCTCACGATGGCTGTGCAGCACGAACAGGTCGGCTCGAGCGCGGAAGAAGATGCCCTTCCACTTCGACGGGAACGAGATCCCCGGCAGCCCCGACACCAGCACCGGCCGGTCCGGGATCCGCCGGTGCACCTCGTCGATCACGAGCTCGGCCACCGGTCCGATCAACGACACCAGGACGGCGTCCGGCGGGTCCTGTCGGAGCTCCTCGACGACGGCGTCGACGTCCTTCGGGGCGGGCGGTTCGCGGTGCAAGTGGGCGAGTCTGTGGTCGAGCCCGCGGAACGCCGACCGCAGCTGCTTCGGGCTCGCCGACCGCGGGGTCGCCACGGTGCGCAGCTCCAGGTCCCAGTCCGCCGGTGCGCTCGCCAGCAGGTGGGCGCCCCACTTCGCGAACGAGTCGGTGTCGACCAGGCCGACCACGCGTCGGACGCGTGGTGACGCGTCGGACGGGAGGGGCGCCTCCAGTCCGACTGTCGACCCACTGCCGTCAGCCGGCGCGTCCAGGGCGCTGGTCCCGTCGACCGGGCCGGTCACGCGCCGACGCGACGCAGCTTCGCGAGCGGTGCCTGCTCGCCGGCGGTCGGATGGGGACTGCATCCGCTCACGCGCCGACGCGACGCAGCTTCGCGAGCGGTGCCTGCTCGCCGGGGAAGATCCTCTTGACGCCGTCACCGAGGGCGGTCTCGATGATGCGGATGTCGCGGGCGAGCGTCTTCAGGCCGTGCGGCTCGAGCGATGCCGCGTGGTCGGAGCCCCACATCGTGCGGTCGAGCGTGATGTGGCGCTCGACGGCCGTGGCACCGAGGGCAACGGCGGCGATCGAGATCTGCAGGCCGGGCTCGTGGCCGGAGTACCCGACGGGGACGCCCGCGTAGCGGTGGGCGAGGGTGTCGATCATGCGGAGGTTCGCCTCCTCGGCCGGCAGCGGGTAGGTCGACGTCGCGTGCATGAGGACGAGGCGGTCGGTGCCGAGGGCCTCGACGGCGGCGTCGATCTGCTCGAGCGTGGACATGCCGGTCGACAGGATGACGGGCTTGCCGGTCGCGGCGACGGCGGCGAGCATGCCGAGGTCGGTGACGGACGCCGAGGCGATCTTGTACGCGACGACGTTGAGGTCCTCGAGGAAGTCGACCGACGGCTCGTCCCACGGCGACGCGAACCAGTCGAGCCCGCGAAGGGTCGCGTGGTCACCGATCTCGATGTACTGGTCACGGTCGAACTCGACGCGGTAGCGGTACTCCAGGTAGGTCATGTCGCCCCACGGGGTGCTGCGTGGGGTGTTCTTCATGTGCTCCGGCGTGGAGATCGCGGGGGTGCGCTTCTGGAACTTCACGGCCTGCAGGCCCGCGTCGGCAGCGACGTCGATGAGCTGCTTCGCGATGTCGACGTCGCCGTTGTGGTTGAGGCCGATCTCGCCGATGAGGTACGCGGGGTGGCCCGCGCCGATCGTGGACGTACCGATGGTGACGGTCATGGTGCTCCGTTCGGTGCGGGGGTGGCCCGCGTCGGGGATGGGTCTCGGGTCGTGGTGGGTGCGGGCGCCGGGGCGCCGACGCGCGTGTCGGTCAGCGCGCCGGGGGCTTCGGCGAGGGCTTCGGCGAGGGCCAGGTCGGCCTCGTCGTCGATGTCGATCGCGCCGGCACCGTCGACGACGGCCAGTTCGACGCGGCCGTGGAACCGGTGTCGGTTCTCGAGGAACCCCGCCGTCCGCATCACGTAGAAGGCGCCGGTCTCGCGGTACTCGGGCTCCCGGTCCTGCCGGCGGGACCTGGTCGCAGCGTCGTGGTTCACCGCCACCGCGGTGCCGTCCGGGGCGGTCCGCCACAGGAACGCGTGCGACGGCGTGGCGGCGAACACCGCGTCGGCGTGCCCGTCGATCACACGCGCGACGGCGGCGTCGAGGTCGGCCGGGTCGATGAACGGCGAGGTCGCCTGCAGGAAGACGAGGACCTCGGGCAACGGGGTGCTGATCGCGTCGAGGACGTGCAGCAGGGCTGACTCCGAGGACGCTTCGTCACCGGCGAGCTCGGCCGGACGGCGGACCACGGCGGCACCGGCGGCGACCGCCTCGGCAGCGATGGCGTCACCGTCGGTCGTGACGACGACCTCGTCGATGCGCGTGGCACGTCGTGCCGACTCGACCGCCCGACGGACCAGCGAACGGCCCGCGACCGTGCGGAGGTTCTTGCCGGGGATCCCCTTCGACCCGGCACGTGCGGGCACGACGGCGAGGACGGAACCGGTGGTGCGCATGCTCCGGACGCTACGAAGCGTGGGTGTCGCGGAGGGGAACGGGGAGCAGACGGCGGCCGACCGTTGGGCGACCGCCGGGTCCTGTCACGGCGACGCGGCGAGGCGCGCATCGAGCGTCCGGGGGCTGCTCGCCGCTACAATCGACGCTGCTCGCCTCCGTAGCTCAGTGGATAGAGCAGGTGGTTTCTACCCACCGTGCCGCGGGTTCGATTCCTGCCGGGGGCGCCGAAGACGAACAGGGCCGCCATCCTCTCCGGATGGCGGCCCTGTTCTCGTCGTGGGGGTGGTTACTCGTCGTCGTCCGCGGCGCGGCGTCGGAGTTCGGCGGCGCTGATCGGCTGCGTGTACGGCGCCTCCGACGTCTCGTTCGCGTCCGCGGGCTCGGCGGGGGCCTGGTTCAGACGCGTCGGGACGGACGTGGTGTTCGTCGCGCCGGGGGTGTCGACCCGGGGTGCCGATGCGGGCGGGACGTCGTTCGCGGGCGCCCGGTTGACGTGGGCGTCGGCCGCGGTGGGCGCCGCGACGGGGCGGTCGGACGAGGACGGACGGTCGTTCCGCGGTGCGCGGTCGGAGTCACCGAAGGCGCGGGTGGCGCTCGCGTCGCCGGACGCGCGAGTGGCGCTGGCGTCGCCGGACGCGCGGGTGGCGCTCGCGTCGCCGAAGGCCCGCGTGGCGCGGTCGTCGTCCACGACCTCGGTGTCGTCCGAGCCGCGGCCTTGGACGGAGCGGGCGGGCGAGGTCGGGGTGCCGAGTGCCGGACGGACCGGGGGTGCAGCCTCGTCGTCGCCGTAGACGCGGGTGGTGTTGTCACCGAAGGAGCGCGTGGCGTTCTGGTCGGCGCTGCCGCGGTTCGGGTTCGTGCCCGCGCCACGGTTCACGGAGAACGACGGGGTCGTCCCGCCGGCGGCACCGGCAGACGCAGCGGGCGCGGCAGCACCGGCTGTGGCAGCTGCCGCGGTCGGCGCCGGAGGAGTCGAGGGTGCGGACGCGGGGCGCTGGGCCGGACGCAGCGAGGTCGTCGTCGGGGTGGGACGCTCGGCGGGAGCGGCCGCAGCCGGAGCCGTTGCCGGGGCCGGTGTCTGCGCCTGCGTGCGCGGGGGCTCGGCCTGGTCGGCGTTCCAGTCCTGCTGGCGCTTGATCAGGTCGGCGTCGGGGTCCGGGGACTCGAACTTCCAGCGCTCGAGGTCGGCCTTGAAGAGCTTGCGCGCACGGCTCGGTCGCGCCTGCCAGTCGAGCAGGCGGTCACGGAACTCGGCGAGGGACTGGTCGGCCTGGAAGCTGAACGTCGACGAGTTCTTCTTGATGTCGGCGATCTCGTGCTGGGCCCAGTTGGCGGCCAGCGGCGCACCCTGCACGGGGAGCAGGCGCAGCCGGATGTCGGCGTCCTCGGCGAGGTGGTCAGCGTACGCACGCTCGTCGTGTCCGAGCGATCCCCATGCCGCTGCCTTGCGCGCAGCCGTCAGGATCGCGGCGACGGCCGCGTTCTTCGATTCCCGCTCCTGGAGCGCCACGACCCGCTTGGTCGCGCTGCGCCCGATGAGCGCCGCGATCACGCCCGCCACGACGATGGCGACGAAGGGGATCACAGCGCCCGAGAGCACCCGCCAACCCGTGTCGGACGAAGTCCAGTCGGTCAGGTCGTTCCACCAGTCCATGCGCGCACCATACCCACGGAACGGTCAGGCGTCGGGGAGGCCGGACGGCGTTCCGTGCATCCCGGTGCAGATGATTCCAATGTGGAACATCATGACCAGCGCAGGGTGTCCACGGCGTCGTCGGCGGACCACACGCTCGGCAGCTCGACGAACCGGCGCTCGGTCGCGACGTACCGGCGGGCACGGTAGGCGGTGTCGCCGGCGACGTCGATGCGGTCGACGTACCCGACGATCTCTCCGTTGGCCCGGGTGACCCGGCTCAGGTCGTCGCGGACGTCGAGGATGCGGTAGTCGCCCCGGGCTCGGGCCAGCGGGACGGTGCGGATCCGCAGTGCGGGTTCGGTGATGGTCTGCATCGCTGGCCTCCTGGTCGGTGTGGTGCCGACGCTACGGGGGACCACCGACACGCCGAGGGGCAACGTCCGATCTGGGGAACAGGGTCCCCGCGCACACTGTTGTGGAGGAACGACGGGGCTGCACGGGCAGCCCGGAGAGAGGTTGTGGCCATGACCACGTTCGTGCTCGCAGGTGGATGTTTCTGGTGTCTCGACGCCGTGTACCGCACGCTCCAGGGTGTGCAGGACGTGGTGTCGGGCTACGTCGGCGGACAGGTCGAGGACCCCTCGTACGAACTGGTGTGCACCGGGACGACGGGCCACGCCGAGGCGGTCGCGGTGACGTTCGACGAGTCGGTGATCCCGGCTGACGTGATCCTCGACGTCTTCTTCACGCTGCACGACCCCCGGCAGCTGAACCGCCAGGGGGCCGACGTCGGCACGCAGTACCGCTCGGCGATGTTCCCGGCCGACGACACGCAGCGCGAGCTGTTCGAGCGCGCCATCGAGCGGGCGTCGGACATCTGGGACGGCGGCATCGTCACCACCATCGAGCCGCTCTCGACGTTCTGGACGGCAGAGGACTACCACCAGGACTTCTTCGCGAAGAACCCCGGACAGGGCTACTGCCTCGCAGTCGCGCTGCCCAAGGTGAACAAGGTGCGGAAGGCCTACAGTCAGTACATCCTGGCGTCCTGACCCCGGGGCGGCAGGGCCACGAGGAGGTGGTTCGAACATGACGGACAACACGGGAACCTGGGTCGCGATCGGTCCGGCCGGAGCAGTGGGCAGCATCCACCGCGCGGTGGACGGGTTCCAGGTCGAGCTCTACGGACGACGACGAGCAGGCGGGCCGTACCCGTCCCTCGAGTCCGCAAAGGGCGCGGTCCACGCCGCGCTCGGACCGTTGGCCGCCCGGCCCGAGTTCCGAGCGCACTGACCGGGTCCGGACAGGAGGCTCGGGGGACTCGTCCTCCACAGGTCACCTGATCGGGTCCACACGCCACAGATCGAGCCCGGGGTCGCTGACGCGGCCCCGGGCTCCGTGACGATCGACGCATGAACGACATCATCACCGTCTGCGGAATCGTCGCCACCGAGCCCCGGCACCTCGTCACCGAGACCGGCATCGCCATCACGAGTCTCCGACTCGCCTCACCCTCTCGTCGCTGGGACCGGGCGACCGCCGCCTGGGTCAACGGCGCCACCAACTGGTACACCGTCACGGCGTTCCGGTCGCTCGCGTCGAACGTGTACAAGTCCCTGAAGAAGGGCGACCGGATCGTCGTCGCCGGACGGGTCCGCATCCGCACGTGGGAACGCGACGGTCGCGGCGGGACCTCGGTCGAGATCGACGCCGACGGAATCGGCCACGACCTGGCGTGGGGGATCAGCAACTGGCTGCGGGTGCCGCGGCAGGTCGGCGACGGCGCCTCGGGGCAGGGTGGTCTGCGCGGGGTGGACCCCCGCACCGGCGAGGTCCGCGACCCCGTGGGGCACGGCGCCGGTCACGGCTCCGACCACGGGGCGGAGCCGGACGGTTCGCACGACCACGCACCGGCGACCGAGCACGGTCCGGACGGTGACGGCGACGTCGACGGGGTCCACGGGGCACCGCCGCCCGGCGACGGCGAGGAGCCCGCGGGGCCGTCCGAGCACGTCCTCGAACAGGACGCCGCCCCCTGGGACCCCGCGCCGCCCCTCGACGACCACGCCCACGACGCCGAAGCGGCCTGACCCGCACGCCGACCGGAGTCGGGGTGCGGGTCAGGCCGCCGGGGACGTGTGCGGTTCACCGCGTCGCGTCGGTCACCACTTCTGGGCGATCATCCCGATGCCGGAGACCTGGGCGGTGTCCCAGTTGCCGCCGCGGGGCAGCCCGGTCACGCGGCCGTCGATCTTGAAGCTGGCGCCCTGCACCCGCGGGCTGTTCGTCTGCTTCGCCTTCAGTCCGTGGAACGAGAAACTCGTGTCCCACTTGCCGTTCAGGCCGGTGTTCGACTTGCGGTCGCCGACCGTGATGCGGGTGTTCTGCACCGTCGAGTGCACGACGTCACCGTTCAGGCGGGCGTTGGCCTCGGCGTTGAAGAACAGGCGACCGTCGAGGTTGAGCTTGAGGGTGCCGATCGTCTTGTGGTTCACGATCATCGTCGCGACATCGTTCTTGTACCAGCGCATGCCGATGGGCGTGAGCTTGTTGGTGGCCGGGCCGAGGTAGCCGTAGGTGAACTTGCCGTTCTGCACGCGCTCCCAGATGTAGCGCGGCTTGCCCTTGCTCTGCGGGGAGCCCTTGTCCGACTGGATCCCGAACGCGTAGGCGTTGTTGTGGGCGTCGTGCACGTTGATGTACGACGAGTACCCGGTGCCCGTGCCGTTGGCGCTGATGCTCGC
The DNA here is from genome assembly GCF_003234395.1 of Curtobacterium sp. MCLR17_051. NCBI lineage: Bacteria > Bacillati > Actinomycetota > Actinomycetes > Micrococcales > Microbacteriaceae > Curtobacterium > Curtobacterium sp. MCLR17_051. Next base: position 107,455 of record NZ_QKTA01000011.1, on the reverse strand, counting down.
CGTGTACAGCAGGTAGGGGCTGCCCTTCGGCACGGCACCGGCGGCCGATGCCGGCGACACCGGGGCGATGAGCGCGACGGTGAGCGCGATCGCTCCGACGAAGGGGAGCGCGAGGCGGCGGAGCCGCGACGGGGTCGTGGTCGTGTGCGTGGTCATGGTCCTCGTCCTGTCCGTGGTCCTGATCCTGGTCCTCGTCGTGGTGGGCGACGGGCCCGAGGTAGCGGGGTGAGGCCAAGCTACGTCGTCCGTGTCGCGAACAACAGGCCTGTTCGTACAGGTGCGGGAAGCGGCGATCCGGCGTCGGGCGAGCGGTGCTCCGGCGGTGTCACTACACTTGGGGCCGATATGGCTGAGTACATCTACCAGATGGTCCGCGCCCGCAAGGCGGTCGGCGACAAGCTGATCCTCGACGACGTCACGATGTCGTTCCTCCCCGGTGCCAAGATCGGCGTCGTCGGACCGAACGGTGCGGGCAAGTCGACGATCCTGAAGATCATGGCGGGTCTCGACCAGCCGTCCAACGGCGAGGCAAAGCTCACGCCGGGCTTCAGCGTCGGCATCCTCATGCAGGAGCCGGAGCTCGACGAGAGCAAGACCGTGCTCGAGAACGTGCAGGAAGGCGTGGGCGAGATCCACGGCAAGCTCGCACGCTTCAACGAGATCTCGGCGCTCATGGCCGAGCCGGACGCCGACTTCGACGCGCTCCTGGCCGAGATGGGCACCCTGCAGGAGGACATCGACGCCGCCGACGCGTGGGACCTCGACTCCCAGCTCGAGCAGGCCATGGCCGCGCTGCAGTGCCCCCCGGGGGACGAACTCGTCACCCACCTGTCCGGTGGTGAGAAGCGCCGCGTCGCGCTCTGCAAGCTGCTGCTCCAGAAGCCCGACCTGCTCCTCCTCGACGAGCCCACCAACCACCTCGACGCCGAGAGCGTGCTCTGGCTCGAGCAGCACCTGCAGCAGTACCACGGTGCCGTCCTCGCCGTGACCCACGACCGGTACTTCCTGGACCACGTCGCCCAGTGGATCGCCGAGGTCGACCGCGGCCGCCTGTACCCGTACGAGGGCAACTACTCGACCTACCTCGAGAAGAAGCGCGCTCGCCTCGAGGTCCAGGGCAAGAAGGACGCCAAGCTCGCGAAGCGCCTGTCCTCGGAGCTCGACTGGGTCCGGAGCAACACCAAGGGCCGCCAGGCGAAGTCGAAGGCCCGTCTCGCCCGGTACGAGGAGATGGTCACCGAGGCCGAGCGCACCCGCAAGCTCGACTTCGAGGAGATCGTGATCCCGGTCGGCCCGCGTCTGGGTTCGCAGGTCATCGACGCCGAGCACCTGCGCAAGCAGTTCGGTGAGCGCGTCATCATCGGCGACCTGTCGTTCACGCTGCCCCGCAACGGCATCGTCGGCGTCATCGGCCCGAACGGTGTCGGCAAGACCACGCTCTTCAAGACGATCGTCGGCCTCGAGCCCCTCGACGGCGGCACGCTGAAGATCGGCGACACGGTCGACATCTCGTACGTCGACCAGAGCCGTGGTGGCATCGACCCGAACAAGAACCTGTGGGAGGTCGTGTCCGACGGACTCGACTACATCCAGGTCGGCAAGACCGAGATCCCGTCCCGCGCCTACGTGTCGCAGTTCGGCTTCAAGGGCCCGGACCAGCAGAAGCGCGCCGGCATCCTGTCCGGTGGTGAGCGCAACCGTCTGAACCTGGCGCTGACGCTCAAGCAGGGCGGCAACCTGCTGCTCCTCGACGAGCCGACCAACGACCTGGACGTCGAGACGCTCGGCAGCCTCGAGAACGCCCTGCTCGAGTACCCCGGTTGCGCCGTGGTCATCACCCACGACCGGTGGTTCCTCGACCGCATCGCCACGCACATCCTGGCGTGGGAGGGCCTCAACGAGGACGGCACGCCGAACTGGTACTGGTTCGAGGGCAACTTCGAGGCCTACGAGGAGAACAAGATCGAGCGCCTCGGTGCCGATGCCGCGAAGCCCGGTCGCGCGACGTACCGCAAGCTCACCCGCGACTGATCCTCGTGGCGAGACTGCACGCTCCCATCCGCATGCGGTGGAGCGACATCGACGCCTACGGTCACGTCAACAACTCCGCGATGCTGCGCCTCCTCGAAGAGGCGCGCATCGTGGGGTTCTGGGGTGCCGATCCCGGTGAAGACCCCGACGGCGACCTGCCCGAGCCGATCATCGACGGCCGGCCGGGTTCCGGCACCATGACGGTGATCGCCGGCCAGCGCCTGGAGTACCTGGCGTCGATCCCGTACCTCCGCCAACCGCTCGACATCCAGATGTGGATCGGGCGGCTCGGGGGCGCGAGCATCGACGTCTCGTACGAGGTCTGGTCGCCGGTGGGGCAGCACCCCGCCGTCCTGTACACCCGGGCGACGACGGCACTCGTGATGGTCGACGCGGCGACGAACCGTCCGCGCCGACTGACCGACACCGAGCGTGCCGCGTGCGAGCGCTACCTCGAGGAACCGGTGCAGTTCAGCCGGCCGTAGGCACCCGCATCATGCCCTCCTGGGCGACGGTCGCCAGCAGCGTGCCGTCACGGGAGAACATCCGACCGAACGCGAGTCCCCGTCCGCCCTGTGCGCTCGGGGACTCCTGCGTGTACAGGATCCAGTCGTCGGCGCGACCGTCGCGGTGCCACCACATGGCGTGGTCGAGGCTCGCGCTCTTGACCCCCGGGGTGCCCCAGGCGACGCCGTGCCGCCGCATGATCGGCTCGAGGATCGACAGGTCGCTCGCGTACCCGAGCACCGCACGGTGGAGCGCCGGGTCGTCCGGCAGGTCGCCCTGCACGCGGAACCAGACCGCCTGGTGCGGCACGTGCTCGCCCTGCACGTCGACGAACACCGGGCCCTCGACGTGTCGCAGGTCGATGGACCGCGCGGCCCAGGCACGTGCGACCGGGTGGTCGATCGCGGACAGGATCGACGCGGCCGACGGCAGGGACTCCGGGTCCGGGGTGTCCACCGGGTACGGGTCCTGGTGCTCGATGCCGGTGTCGGGCACCTGGAACGACGCGATCATCGAGAAGATCGGGACACCGCGCTGGTAGGCCTGCACGCGACGGGCCGCGAACGACCGGCCGTCGTGGATGCGCTCGACGCCGAAGGTGATCGGCACGTCGATGTCGCCGGGCCGCAGGAAGTAGCCGTGCATCGAGTGGACGTCGCGTCCCTCGATCGTGCGCTGCGCGGCGACGATGCACTGCGCCAGCACCTGCCCGCCGAACACCCGTCCGCCGGGGGACCAGTGGCTGGCACCGGTCAGGATCGTCTCGCCCGTGCTCGCGCCGGTGTCCTCGAGTCGCAGGGTCCGCAGGAAGTCGGGTTCGCCGTTCACGCTGTGCAGTCTACGAACGGCCGCCCGACCCCGTCGCAGGTCGCCACGCCCAGGTGCTGCGGCATCGACGGCCGGTAGGATCGGGGACGACATGGGCAACTCGTTCACGCTTCCCGACGCCGCCTCACTCGGTGACCTCCGCACGTACCTCGGACGTGCCGCCCGGATCGAGGACGGCTCGGTCCGGCTCATCGCCGACTCCGGCGTCCTGGCCGTCTACACGGCGATCCTCTACCCGCTCGGGCTGCTCGACGAACTGCCGACGGTGCTCGGCCTCCGCACGTTCTCGCTCACCGAGCCGGCGTCGATCGACACCGTGGTCCCGCTGCAGTCGCTCCTCGAGCGTCTCCGCCTGCTGGCCGAGGCGCAGGACGCCGAACACGCCGAGGGTGCCGACCCGACGCGGGCCACCCCGATCGAGGTCGAGCTGCCGCACGAGGTGCACACCGTGACGTGGGCGGCCATCTCCCCGCCCCGCGGCGGCTGGGTCCCGCTGCCGGACGTCTCACCGGAACTCCTCCGCCGCGCCACCCGCGACGGCATCGCCGAGGTCGCCGACGCCGTACCGTCCAACGCGGGCGAGGCCATCGTCCGGCGGATCCGCGCCGAGGTCTGGGGCCGACCGGTCCCCGGCGTCGAGCACCTGCCCGCCGGTGCGGGCTTCGCGGGCGAGAGCCTCGGGTTCCTGGGGCACGACCCGGTCCGGCTGTTCGAGACGGGTCCGTGGAGCCGACTCACGACCTCGCGCGGCCACGTGCTCGTCAAGCGCCGCGCCTGGACCCTGAGCTCCTAGCAAAGACGACGGCGACGACGACCACACCGCCCGGCCGCCGTGGTTGGCTGGCCGCATGCACGTCTTCCTCACCGGTGCGTCCGGCTACATCGGCTCCTCCGTCCTCCGCTCCCTCGTGGCCCACGGCGACGAGGTCACCGCGCTCGTCCGCTCCGACGAGAAGGCCCAGCACGTCCGTGACGCCGGTGGCCGGGCCCTGGTCGGCGACGTCACCGACACCGACGTCGTCGAACGCCTGCTGCACGAGAGCGACGGCGCCATCCACACGGCATCGGCGCCCGGCGTCGACCCGGACTTCATCCGCACCGCGATCGGTGCCCTGGCCGGCACACCGAAGCCGTTCGTGCACACCGGCGGCATCTTCACCTTCGGTGACTCGACGGACATCTCCGAGCAGTCGCCGATCGACCCGCCGTCCTTGACCGCCTGGCGCGGACCGAACGAGGCCCTGCTGCGGGCGAGCGACGTGCGGAGCACCGTCGTCGCCCCCGGGATCGTGTACGGGCGCGGCGCGGGCATCCCGGCGATGTTCGTCAGCGACGGTGAGCAGCCGGTGCAGCTGGTGGGCGACGGCTCGCAGCGCTGGACGACGGTGCACGTCGACGACCTCGGCGAGCTCTACGTCCTCGCGCTGCACCGCGGCGAGCCCGACGGGTACATCGTCGCCGCGACCGGCGACAACCCGACCGTCCGGCAGATCGCCGAGGCCGGGGCCCACGGTGCACCGGTCGTCGCCGAGAGCGTGGACGCGAGCCGCGAACGGCTCGGGCGCGACTTCGCCGACGCCCTGCTGCTGCACCAGGAGGCGTCCGGCGCACACGCCCGGTCGGCCTTCGGCTGGCGGCCGTCGCGGCCGTCCCTGGTCGAGGACCTCGCCTCCGGCTCATACGTGCGCTGACCGCGCTGAGACGCGCTGCCCGAAGACGCCGGCGTCCCGCGAACACGCCGCCGGTCCCGCGAGACGCCCCCGAATTCGGAGGCGTGGAACGCACATGGCGGCGTCGGACGGACACGCCGGCGTTCCGCGGGCACGAGAACGTGGGAACCGGCGGACGGGAGGCCCGTGGCGGCGCCACCACGGGCCTCCCGTCCGCCGCTCGCGACGATCACTGCACGCCGGCGTCAGCGGACGACGCCGCGGGAGCGTCGAGACGCCGCCGGATTCGGCGGCGTCTCGAGGACACGCCGGCGTCGCGCCGGGCGCGCGTCAGTCGAAGGTGTTCGTCATCGCGTGGGCAGCGCGGTCGAGGTAGCCCCAGAGCTCGGCTTCGTCGAGGGGCGCGAGCTCGAGCGACTCGACCGCCTCGTGCATGTGGTGGAGCCAGCGTTCCCGCGCCTCGGACGTGATGCGGAACGGGTTGTGTCGCATCCGCAGGCGGGGGTGCCCTCGCTGCTCGCTGTAGGTGCCCGGGCCGCCCCAGTACTGCTGCAGGAAGGCGGAGAGGCGCCAGATCGCACCCTCGAGGTCGTTGGCCGGGTACATCGGCCAGATGACCTCGTCCTGCTGCACGCCCTCGTAGAAACGCCGGACGAGCCGGTCGAAGGTCGGGGCGCCGCCGATCCGCTCGTACAGCGACCCGGTGGCCGAGGCGCCGTGCTCCCCGACGCGCAGGGTGATCGGCTGCGCCGGGACGCCGACCGAGCCGGGCATCCCGGGGGCGCCGGGCATGCCGAGCGAGCCGCGTGCTCCGGGGCCGCCCGTGCCGCTCGGGGGTGTGGGGTCGGTCATCGGGGGTCCTTCCCGCTGTCGGGGTCGTCGGTGCGGATGGGCTGCCCGAGGATGTTGCGCTTGGGACGCCGGGGCTTGGTGGGTGCCGGCGTCGGCTGGGTGCGGACGGTGCGCAGTCCGTTGATCGAGGTGGCGTTCTCCCAGCCCTCGGGCATGATCATCGCCATCGCCGGCAGGGTGATGCCGAGTTCGTCGACGGCGTGCTTCAGGCGGGTGCGGAGCTCCCGGCCGACGACGTCGAGCTCGGACGCCCGGGTCTTCACGACGAGGCGGAAGACCATGCCGGCGTCGGTGATCGACTGCAGGCCCCAGATCTCGGGCTTCTCGACGATCCGCTGCCGCCAGCGGGACTCCTGGGACATCGTGACGGCCGCCTTGAGCAGGGCGTCCTGCACGGCGTCGATGTCGGTGTCGTAGGGGACGGTGATGTCGACGAGCACGCGCGACCAGCCCTGCGACAGGTTGCCGACGCGCAGGATCTGGCCGTTCGGCACGAACCACAGGATGCCGTTCACGTCGCGGATCTGCATGACGCGCAGCCCGACGTTCTCGACGACGCCGGTGGCCTGCCCGGTGTCGACGACGTCACCGACGCCGGCCTGGTCCTCGAGGATCATGAAGATGCCGGACAGCAGGTCCTTCACGATGGACTGGGCGCCGACGGCGAGGCCCGCTGCGACGAGCGATGCCCCGCCGACGATCCCGACTGCGGCGTTCGGGAGGACCTGCGGGATGATCACGGCCAGGGCGATGATGACGACTGCGACGGTCGCCAGGTTCTCGAGCACGCTGCCGAGCGTGCGGGTCCGCTGCACGACCCGCGCGGTCTGCACGGGTGAGGCGATGAGGGCCTGGGTATCGGCGGCGCCCTGACGCTTCTTGACGCCGTTCACGATGCGGTCGACGACCTGCTTGATCGTGCGCCGCAGGATCAGCCGGACGACGATGGCGACGAGCACGGTCACCACGATGACGATCGGCACACGCCAGACGGTGACGAACTCGGTGAAGGAGCTCGACATCCACTTGGACGCGTCGTCGGTCGAAGCAGCGAGGAAGATCATCCGGACGATCGTAAAGGGCGGGGCCTCGGCATCCCTGGAGGAACACCAAGACCCCGCCGGATCAGAGCAGGGGTCAGGCGTCGGCAGCCTGGACCCGGAGCGCGCGCTCGGTGCCTGCGAGGCTCTCGGACACGATGCGGCGCAGCGCCGGCGTCTCCGGGTGCTCCTCGAGCCACGCGGCGGCGGCGTCACGGAGCTCGGCCGACGCGAGCGGCGCCGGGTAGAGGCCCGAGACGATGGTGTCCGCCATGTGGTAGCTGCGCTCGGCCCAGATGCGCGTGAGCACCTCGAAGTACTTCGGCACGAGGCCCTCGAGCAGCACCGGGCTGTTCACGTGCTGGAACCCGACCGTGGTCTGGCGCACGATGGCGTTCGGCAGCTCGGACGAGTCGACCAGCGACGAGAACGCCGCCAGCTTGCCCTCGGCCGTGGGGATCGTCGCCCGGGCGCGGGCCGCGGCCTGCTCGCCCGACGCGGTCTTGTCCGCTGCGAGCTCGGCGTCGATCTCGGCGTTGTCGGCAGCACCCGCGAGCACGAGGCCCTCGAGCAGCTCCCAGCGCAGATCGGTGTCGATCTCGAGGCCCTGCAGCGTGACCGATCCGTCGCGGAGGCCCTGCAGGGTCGCGACGTGCTCGGGCGTGGACGGGACCTGCGCGAAGAACTTCACGAACTGGAACTGCGCGTCCGAGCCGGCCTCGGCCGAGGACGCGAGCTGCCAGAGCGTGTCGCCGACGGTGCGGACCGTGGCCTCGACCGAGCCCGGTGCCACGTAGTTGCGTGCGGTGAGCAGCAGCTGCGAGAGCGTCGTGCGGATGGTCGTCGACTCGGTCTCGGTCGCGATGTTGCCCAGCACCAGGCGGACGTAGTCACTGGCCGGGGACTCGGCGTCGCGCGTGGCGTCCCACACGGAACCCCAGACGATCGAGCGGGCGAGCGGGTTCGCGATCGACGCGAGGTGCTCGATCGCGGTGCGCCGGGAGTGCTCGTCGAGACGGATCTTGGCGTAGGCCAGGTCGTCGTCGTTCAGCAGCACGAGGTCGCCGCGCTGGACGCCGACGAGCTCGGGCACCTCGGTGCGGGCACCGTCGACGTCGATCTCGACGCGGTGGACCCGCTCGAGCTTGCCGCCGGCGGAGGCCGTGTCGGCACCGAACGGCGCGGACTCGTCGTTCCGGAAGGCGTACACGCCGATCGCCAGACGGTGCGGGCGCAGCGTCGGGTAGTCGGCGGGGGCCTCCTGCAGGACGGTGAACGACGTGATGACACCGGACTCGTCGGTCTCGATCTCGGGACGCAGGGTGTTGACGCCCGCGGTCTCGAGCCAGAGCTTCGACCACTCGGTCAGCTCACGGCCGCTCGTCGCCTCGAGCTCGACGAGCAGGTCGCGGAGCTCGGTGTTCGAGTGGTGGTGCTTCTTGAAGTAGGCGGAGACACCGGCGAAGAACGCGTCGATGCCGACCCAGGCGACGAGCTGCTTGAGGACCGAGCCGCCCTTCGCGTAGGTGATGCCGTCGAAGTTGACCTGGACGTCCTCGAGGTCGTTGATCGTCGCGACGATCGGGTGCGTCGAGGGGAGCTGGTCCTGGCGGTAGGCCCAGGACTTCTCCATCGCCTGGAACGTGGTCCAGGCCTCGGTCCACTCGGTGGCCTCGGCCGTGGCGATCGTGGAGGCCCACTCGGCGAAGGACTCGTTGAGCCACAGGTCGTTCCACCACTTCATGGTGACCAGGTCGCCGAACCACATGTGGGCGAGCTCGTGCAGGATCGTGACGACCCGGCGCTCCTTGATGGCGTCGGTGACCTTCGACCGGAACACGTAGGTCTCGGTGAAGGTGACCGCGCCGGCGTTCTCCATCGCACCGGCGTTGAACTCCGGCACGAACAGCTGGTCGTACTTGTCGAAGGGGTAGGCGACGTCGAACTTCTCCTCGAAGTACGCGAAGCCCTTCTTCGTGATGTCGAACACGTACTCGGGGTCGAGGTACGAGGCGAGCGACTTGCGCGCGAACACGCCGAGCGGGATCGTCCGGCCGTCGCGGCTGGTCAGCTCGTCGCGCACGACCTCGTACGGGCCGGCGACGAGCGCGGTGATGTAGCTCGAGATGCGCGCGGTGGGCGGGAAGGCCCAGGTCGCGACGTCGCCGTCGACGTGCGGCTCCGGCGTGGGGGAGTTCGAGACGACCTGCCACCGCGACGGCGCCGTCACGGTGAAGGAGAACTCGGCCTTCAGGTCGGGCTGCTCGAACACCGCGAACATGCGGCGGGAGTCCGGGACCTCGAACTGGGAGTACAGGTACACCTCGTCGTCCACCGGGTCGACGAAGCGGTGCAGGCCTTCACCGGTGTTCGTGTACAGCGCGTCGCTGACGACCACGAGCTCGTTCTGCTCCTGCAGGTCGTCGAGCTGGATGCGCACGCCGTCGTTCACCGCGGCGACGTCGAGCGCCGAGCCGTTCAGCGTGATCGAGTGCACGGTCTTCGTGATGGCGTCGATGAAGGTCGATGCGCCGGCGGTGGCGGTGAAGCGCACCCGCGTGGTGCTGCCGAAGCTGTCGGCGCCGCGGGTCAGGTCGAGCTCGACGTCGTACGTCTGCACGGCGACGACGGCCGCGCGCTCCTGGGCTTCGATTCGGGTGAGGTTCTCTCCGGGCACGCAACGCTCCATCTTCGCTGGGGACGCGGACGATCGGTGTCCGCGTACGGGGCCCCGGACGGCGTCGTGCGCCGGCGGGACGATGGGTTCCAGCCTAGCGACGCCGCGTACGCTCGGATCGTGACCGAGACGACTGTGGACAACCCGACCGACCCCACCACCGCGCGCACCGCCGTGGAGTTCTGGTTCGACCCGAACTGCCCCTGGGCCTGGATGACGAGCCGCTGGGTGGGTGAGGTCGCCGAGCACCGCGACCTCGACGTGACCTGGAACGTGATGAGCCTGTTCGTCCTCAACGAGGACCAGGACGTGCCGGAGAGCTACAAGGAGCGCCTGCACGCCGGCCAGGTCTACCCGCGCATCGTCACGGCGGCGAGGCTCCGGCTCGGGCAGGACGTCGTCAAGCCGCTGTACGACGCCCTCGGCGAGCACATCCACCACCGCCAGGAGTCCGACCCGGAACAGGTCGTCCCCGCCGTGCTCGCGGAGCTCGGTCTCGACGCCGATCTGCTCGAGTACGCCTGGACGGACGAGGTCGACGCCGCCGTGCGCGCCAGCCACCAGGACGGCATCGACCGCGTCGGACAGGACGTCGGCACGCCGGTCATCGCCGTCGAGGGCACCGCGTTCTTCGGACCGGTCATCTCCCCGGCACCCAAGGGCCAGGAGGCGCTCGACCTGTGGGACGGCGTCGTCGCCGTCGCGAAGTACCCCGGCTTCTTCGAGCTCAAGCGCTCGCGCACGGTCGGCCCGATCTTCGACACCGCCGACTGACGCTCCGGAACCAGGTTCCGGACACAGCACCGCGGGATCGCGTGGTTCCGTGTCCGGAACCAGGTTCAGTTCGCCGACGGGCGGCCGGGAGGCCCGTGGTGCGCCCGCCCCGCCCGTCGCGTCAGACGAGCGGCAGGCGCATGAGCGTCAGGTCGAGCCAGCGGTCGAACTTGCGTCCGACCTCGGGCACGACCGCGACCGTGGTGAACCCCAGGCGTTCGTGCAGGGCGATCGACCCCGTGTTGGTGCTGCAGATCCCCGCGATCATGACGTGCCGCTCCTCGGCGGTGGCCCGCGCGACCAACTCGGCCATCAGGGTCGTCGCGATGCCCCGGCCGCGGAACGCCTCGACCACGTAGACGCTGTGCTCGACGGTCAGCCGGTACCCCTGGTGCGGCCGCCACTGCGAGTACGTGGCGTAGCCGGCCACGACGCCGTCGACCTCGGCCACGACCACCGGGTACCCGCCGCCCTGCCGCTCGGCGAGCCACCCGTCGAAGTACGCACGCGGGTGCGGGATGTCCTGCCAGATGGCGGTGGAGTGCAGGACCGCATCGACGTGCAGGGCGTGCACGACGTCGAGGTCGGTCGGGGTGCAGTCGCGGATCACGACCCCGTTCGTCGCATATGCTGTCGTCATGTCTCACATCGTAGACGACGCGCACGCCGATCCCGCAACCGGCGCCGACGACACCTCGGTCGCCGAGCAGCGGGCGCTCGGTGAACGCCTCCAGCGCCTCCGCACCGAGCGGAAGTGGAGCCTCACCGAGCTCGCCGAGGAGTCCGGCGTCTCCCGCGCGATGATCAACCGCGTCGAGCGCGGGGTCTCCAGCCCCACCGCGACGATCCTCGGTCGCCTGTCCGGTGCCTTCGGCCTGACGATCTCGCAGCTCCTCGACGATGCCCTGGAGCACGAGGTGCCCAGGGCGACGGACCCCGACGAGGCGCGCGGGGTGCAACGGGGCGCGACCGCCGATTCCTGGACCGATCCCGACACCGGGTACCGCCGCCGTCCGGTCTCGAGCGCGGCGTTCCCCGCTGACGTCACCGAGGTGCGCCTCCCGGCCGGCCGCGAAGTGGCCTACCCGGCGTCCGCCTACGCGTTCCTGCGGCACTGCATCTGGGTCGTCGACGGCGTGCTCGAGGTCGTCGTCGGCGGCGAGCCGACGCGCCTGGCGGCGGGGGACCGGATCGAGCTCGGCGACCCCGCCGACGTCGTCTACCGCAACCCGGGCGAGGACCCCACCCGGTACCTCGTGGTGGTGGTCCGCGCGCCGTAGTCCGTGGTGGTCCGGGCCCCGGAGCCGCAGGAATAGGATCGGTTCCATGCGCATCCACCTCGGAACGGACCACGCCGGCCTCGAGTTCAACAAGACCCTCGCAACCCACCTGACCGAAGCCGGGCACGAGGTGGTGGACCACGGTCCGACCGAGTACGACGCGCTCGACGACTACCCCTCGTTCTGCATCAACGCCGCGCACGCCGTGGTGCAGGACCAGCGTGCCGGTGTCCAGGCGCTCGGTGTCGTCTTCGGCGGTTCCGGCAACGGCGAGCAGATCGCCGCCAACAAGGTCGAGGGCATCCGCGCCGCGCTCGTCTGGAACGAGTCGACCGCCCTGCTCGCCCGGCAGCACAACGACGCCAACGTCATCTCCATCGGTGCGCGCCAGCACACCGAGGACGAGGCGATCCGGTTCGTCGACCTGTTCATCGCCGAGCCGTTCTCGGGCGAAGAGCGCCACGCCCGCCGCATCGCCCAGCTCGCCGAGTACGAGACCACCGGGCTGATCGCCGGCCGCCAGATCGACGCGTAGTCCGGCTCGTCAGGGGTACCGGGTAGAACGGTAGTCATGCCCGAGGGTCACTCCGTCCACCGCATCGCCAACCAGTTCACCCGGCACTTCGTCGGCAAGCGCTGCGAGGTGTCGAGCCCCCAGGGTCGCTTCGCCGCCGGGGCCGCGCAGCTCGACGGCAAGCGGATGATCGCCGCGCGTGCGGTGGCGAAGCAGATGTTCCTGGAGTTCGAGGGCGACCTGTTCCTCCGCGTCCACCTCGGCCTGTACGGGGCGTGGGACTTCGCGGGCGTGATCTCCACCGCCGAGGCGCTGTCCGACGACGACGACCGCGAAGAGTCGCTCAGCTCGATCGGCGCACCGCGGCTCGCCCGCTACCGGATGGCCGAGCAGGAGAAGGCGGAGGACCCGATCGAGTCCTTCCCGCCGGACCCGGTGGGCCAGGTCCGGGTGCGGATCCTCACCGAGGACACCGTCGCCGACCTCCGTGGCCCGACCGCGTGCGTCGTGGAGACCCCGGCCGAGGTGCAGCGTGCGCTCGACAAGCTCGGCCCCGACCCGATGAACGACGACGGGCCCGAAGCCGAGAAGACCTTCGTCGACAACGTCCGCCGTCGGAACGTCGCGATCGGGCAGCTGCTCATGGACCAGTCCGTCGTGGCCGGCATCGGCAACATCTACCGCGCCGAGCTGCTGTTCCGGCAGCGCATCGACCCGTACAAGCCGGGCAAGAAGATCACCGTCAAGCAGGCCAAGGCGCTCTGGGCCGACTGGTCGAAGCTGCTGCACGACGGCGTCCGCGACGGCCTGATGATGACGATGGACGACCTGTCCGAGGCCGACCACAAGAAGGCCCTGCGCTCCCGCAAGGACCGCCACTGGGTCTACCACCGTCAGGGCGAGCCGTGCCGGGTCTGCGGCACCGAGATCCGGATGGCGGACATGGCCGGCCGGAAGCTCTACTGGTGCCCGAAGGACCAGAAGTAGCCCACGGGGCACGGGCACACCCGCCCGGTCACAGCTCCCGGTAGGTGAACCGCCCGGCGACGGCCGTCCCGAGCACCCGCATGCCACGCAGTGCGGCGGACGACGAAGCGGCGAGCGGGTCGGTCTCGACGAGCACCAGGTCCGCCACGTCGCCGACCGACACCCCGACGCGGCCGTCGGTCGACCCCTGCCACGCGACGAGTGCCGAGAGCCGTTCGGCGGGGTGCCACGGGTCCCGCCCGTCGCGGTCCCGCCCGACGGCCGCCGCCATCGACACCCACGGGTCGAGCGGCGCCACCGGCGCGTCCGACCCGAGCAGCAAGCGCGCTCCGGCCCGGGCGAGCGAGGCGAAGGCGAACGCCCGGGCGGTGTGCCCGGCCCAGTGCCGGTCGGCGATGTCGCGGTCGTCCATGGCGTGTTCGGGCTGCACGGACGCGGCGACCCCGAGCCGGGCGAACCGGTCGACGTCGGTGTCGACGAGCAACTGCGCGTGCTCGATCGTGCCGCGGGTCCCGACGGTCTCGAAGACGTCGAGGGCCAGCGTGTTCGCCCGGTCGCCGATCGCGTGGATCGCGGGGACGAGTCCGGCGTCGACGGCACGGCGGGTGATCGCGACGAGGTCCTCGAACGGCCAGGCGAGCACACCGGAGCCGTCGGTCATGGCGGCGGTCCGGGTGCCGAGGGACCCGTCCGTGACCACCTTGAACGGTCCCATCGTGAGCAGGCCCCGCGTGCCGTCGACCACGTCGCCGGTGCGCAGCCCCCGGGCGATGGCCTCGTCGAGCTCGGCCGGGTACACCCCGGACGCGACCCGGATCGCGTCGGTGCCGGCGTGGATCCGGCGGCGCCAGCGGTCGAGCCCGAAGCGCATCTCGAGGTCGACCACACCCGTCACCCCGCGGGCGGCCGCGGCCTCGGCAGCGTCCGCCACGTAGGCGTCGAGCAGGTCGTCCGGCACCTGCGACAGCGCACCGGTCACGTCGAACGCGTCCTGCTCGCGCAGGACCCCGTCCTCGCCCGCCCCGAGCGGGCGGCCGACAGCAGCCGAGAAGTGCGCGAGCGCGAGGGCGTTGCACCACACCGCGTGCAGGTCCGCGCTGATCACGACGACCGGGAGGCCCGGGGCAGCCTGGTCGAGCAGCTCGCGTCGCGCAGGGCGCGGCCACATCCCGTCGCGGTAGCCGTGTCCGACCAGGACGCGGTCCGCCACGCCCGCCCGCGCGACGGCGGCGAGCAGGTCGGCGGTCGTCTCGGCGGAGTCGCAGCCGGTGACGTCGACACGGCGGCGGACGAGTGCCCACTGGTCGAAGTGCGTGTGGTGGTCGCGGAGCCCCGGGCCGAGCCAGGCGCCGGCGGCCTCGACGACGTCGGTGTCGACGCTCCTGGGGTCGAGGGTGCCGGTCGGTGCGATCTCGGTGACGCGACCGTCGACGACGCGGACGTCGGCAGGGGCCCCGGAGGTGCCCACCCGCCGGACGGTGCGGAGCAGGATGTCCGTCACGACGCCTCCAGGCCGTTCGCCGGGGACGGGACCGGCCGGACCCGCTCGACCTCGTCGGCGAGCGCCGGCGACGCGTAGGGGCCGTCGCCCCGCAGCCCGGCGACGATGCGGTCGATCACCTCGGGAGCCTTGTTCTGCGACAGCTTGGCGCGGGCGTCGAACCGGGTGACGCGGATCCGGATGCCCACGGTGCCCTTGGCCATCCGCCGGGCGGTCTCCTCGTCGATCTGCAACGACACGGGCGAGGGCATGACGTGCTCGAAGTGGTCGACGAGTTCGCCGAGCACCCGGAAGTTCTCGTCGTCGGACAGGATCTCGGGGGTGCCCCAGACGTGGGCGGTGACGTGGTTCCAGGTGGGCACGAACTGCTCCGGCGGGTACCAGGCGGGGGAGACGTAGCCGTGGGGACCCTGGAACACGACGAGGACCTCGTGCTGTCCGAGTTCGTGCGCGACCTCGTCGGGGCGGCCGACGTGGGACACCAGCACGAGGGCGTCCGGGTCGTCGTCGGGGCCGGGGGTCTCGAGCAGCACCGGGTAGTGCGAGGCGACCAGCCCGGCCGCGGTGTGGGACACGATCGTCGCCCACGGGTTCCCGGTGATGAGGCGTCGGACCTCGTCGACGTCGGTCATCAGGAAGTGCGGTGTGTGGCGCATGTTCCGAGCGTGGCACAACGGGCCCGGTCGCGCGACGGGTGTCGTTTCGTCAGTGTTTCTGCGCGGTAAAACTCTCAGAGCGCATTGAAAGAAGTCTTGTGGTCGGGATTCGAACCGTCCTAGCTTTCCCACCACGACGACCGGGCAGGGATCCGGCCGCACCCGATCGAGGAGAGATCATGCGACGCAGGACGATCGCCGCGCTGGCCGCGGCGGCAACCTTGGCACTGGTGGCGACCGGCTGTTCGGCGGGCGGCGCGGCCGACGACGACGCTCCCTCGAGCCTGGTCTACGCGACCGGCGAGCCCGACCACCTGACCCCGGGTCGGCAGACCGTGGCCTTCGACCAGGTGATGAGCGTCTTCGCGCCGCTCACCCAGACCGATGCCGACGGTGACCTGCGGTACGTGGCGGCGAAGAGCGTCGAGAGCGACGACGCCACCACGTGGACGATCACGCTGCGGGACGGCTGGACGTTCCAGAACGGCGAGGCCGTCACGCCGGAGAGCTACGTGAAGGCCTGGAACCACGTCGCCTACGGCCCGAACGCGTGGGAGAACAGCGGTCAGCTCGCCGGGATCGTCGGGTACACCGACCTCAACCCGGCGAAGGGCACCCCGAAGACCAAGGAGATGTCGGGGCTGAAGGTCACCGGCGAGGACACCTTCACGGTCACGCTCACCCACGCGGACAGCCAGTTCCCCCTGCAGCTCAGCCAGGCCCAGACGGCGTTCTACCCGATGCCCGATGCCGCCTACGACGACCTGAAGGCGTACGACAAGAAGCCGATCGGCAACGGCCCGTACGAGATGACGAAAGCGTGGAAGGCGGACCAGGAGTTCACCGTCACGGCCTGGAAGGACTACGAGGGCACGAAGCCCGCCACCGACGAGGTGACCTTCCGCAGCTACTCCGACATGAACACCGCGTACACCGACGTCCTGGCCGGCAACGCCGACGTGCTGTTCCTGCCGACCGACAAGATGACGAGCGCGAAGGCCGACTTCGGCGACCGCCTGCACTCCTTCGACGCTCCCGGCATCGACTACCTCGGGTTCCCGCTGTGGGACGACCGGTACTCCGACCCCGACGTGCGCCGCGCGATCTCGATGTCGATCGACCGTGACGAGGTCAACGACGCGATCTACGGCGGCCTGTACGACCCGGCCACCGCGCTGACCCCGCCGTCGATGTCCGGCACCGAGGAGGGCATCTGCGGCGACGCCTGCGAGTTCGACCCGGCAGCGGCGAAGAAGCTCCTCGCCAGTGCCGGCGGGTTCGACGGCACGATGACGCTCGTCTACCCGGGCGGCACCGGCCTCGACTCCCTGTACGAGGCGTACGCCAACCAGATCCGGCAGAACCTGGGCGTCGACGCCGAGGCGAAGGCCACCACCGACTGGGCGTCCTACTACTCGGAGCTCACGGACAAGACCGTCGCCGGCCCGCACTTCGGCCACTGGGGCGCGCTGTACATCAGCCAGCAGAACACGCTCCGCGCGCTGTTCACCACGGCCGGCGGCTGCTCTCCGTGCACCGGCTACTACCAGTCCGACGACGTCGACTCGCTGCTCGCGAAGGCCGACTCCGCCGGGTCCCAGGACGAGGCGAACGGGTACTACACGAAGACGCAGGAGGCCGTGCTCGAGGACTTCCCGATCGTCCCGACCTTCTTCGACAAGTACTCGTACGTCACGAGCGACAAGATCGCGAAGCTGCCGGCGGTGGCGGGCAGCCCCGTGATCGCGCAGATCGCCGTGAAGTAGGGCGGGGCATGGAGCAGCACACCGTCCTCG
Organism: Curtobacterium sp. MCLR17_051; assembly: GCF_003234395.1. Classification (NCBI taxonomy): domain Bacteria; kingdom Bacillati; phylum Actinomycetota; class Actinomycetes; order Micrococcales; family Microbacteriaceae; genus Curtobacterium; species Curtobacterium sp. MCLR17_051. The sequence continues at coordinate 90,342 of NZ_QKTA01000011.1, read as the reverse complement.
ACCTGGTCCGCGACGTCCCCGACCGCGACGGCTTCCCGCTCGTCGACGACCTGCACGTTCGGTTCGCCGCGCTCGCCGCGGCGCACCCCGACCGGGTCACGGTCACCCGGATCGGCACGAGCCGCCTCGGCGAACCCCTGCACAGCTACCGCATCGGTACCGGGTCGCACGCGGCCGTCGTGGTCGGCGGGGTGCACCCGAACGAGCCGATCGGTTCGTGGACGGCACTGCACCTCGCCGAGACGGCACTCGGTGACGAGCGGGTGCAGGCCCTCGACGTCACCTGGCACATCGTCCCGACGATCGACCCGGACGGCATGCGGCTCAACGAGGCGTGGTTCCACGACCCGCACGACCGCGTGTTCTACTCGCGGCACTTCTACCGGCCGGCCCCGGACAGCCAGGTCGAGTGGACGTTCCCGAACAGCTACAAGTCGGTGTACTTCGACCAGGTGCTGCCCGAGACGCTCGCGTTCATGCGGCTCATCGACGACACCGAGCCGGACCTGCTCGTGAGCCTGCACAACGGTGAGATGGGCGGCGTCTACTACTACCTGTCCGAGGACCTGCCCGCCGTCGTCGACACCCTGCACGCGGTGCCGGCCGCACTCGGGCTGCCGCTCGACACCGGGGAGCCGGAGTCCCCGTACCTGCGGGAGCTCGCCCCGGCCGTGTTCGCGATGGACGGCATCGAGACGGCGTACGCCTACCTCGAGGAGCTCGGCGTCGACCCCGGCGAGCACATCCACGGTGGGTCGAGCGCGGCGTGGGCGATGCGGCACGGCGCCCTCTGCATGGTGGCCGAGCTGCCGTACTGGAGCCACCCCGACGCCGACGACAAGACCCCGACCGACGAGCCGTACGCCGACCTGCTGCGCCGGTGCGCGGACGAGCTCGGTGCCTCGGGTGCGGAGCTGCAGGCGTTCCTCGACGAGGCGTCGCCGATGCTCTCGATCCCGTCCCCGTTCGTCGAGGCCTCCCGGGCGTTCGTGCCGATGCTCGTCGGGATCGCGGACACCGACCGCCGCCGCGCCGAGCGGGAACCGGCGGACCGGACGGCCACCGTCGCGGAGCGCTTCGGCTGCGAGGACCTCGTCCGCTGCTTCCGCCTGCGCTACGGCGGCATGCTCCTGCGCGCCGTCGAGGCGGAGACGACCGCCGGTACGGCGTCCGCGCCGCTCCGGCGGCTCCGCGACCGCCTGGCCGAGCGGTACGCGCGCTGGCAGGCGGACGCGTCGACGGGTGCACAGCCGATCCCGGTGGGGAAGCTCGTGGGCGTGCAGTACGGGGCGATCCTCGCCTGCGCGGCGCACGTGGCGGACCCGACCCGCGCCTCCCGTCCGGTGTCGGCGGCCGTGTCGGGAGGCGCGTGATGCGTCCGACGCTCGCCGTCGGTCGCCGACTCGGCGGCCTGGTCATCGTGTTCCTCGGGGTGACCTTCCTCATCTACGCGATGACGTTCGCGCTGCCCGGCGACCCGATCAAGGCGCTCGGCGGCGAGCGCCCCCTGACCGACTCGGTCGTGCGGGCGCTGCGGGCGGAGTACCACCTGGACCAGCCGCTGTGGCTGCAGTACGTGCAGTACCTGGGCGGCCTGTTCCGGGGTGACTTCGGCACCGACTTCAACGGGCAGTCCGTCGGCGAGCAGATGGCCTCGCGGTGGCCGGTGACGATCACGCTGGCGCTGAGCGCGTGGGCGCTCGAGATCGTCCTCGGCATCGGGCTCGGCGTGGTCTCGGCGCTCAAGCGCGGCACCGCGCTCGACAAGACGGTGCTCGTCGGCACGATCGTCGTCGGGGCGGTCCCCGTGTTCGTGCTCGGCGTGGCCCTGCAGCTGGTGTTCTCGGTGCGGCTGCACTGGTTCCCGGTCGCGGGCGTCGCCGCCGGGTGGCCGACCGCGTACGTCCTGCCGGCGTTCGTGATCGCCCTGTTCGGCCTGGCCGCAGTGTCCCGGCTCACCCGGACGTCGATGATCGAGACGCTCGACGCCGACTACGTCCGGACGGCCCGCGCCAAGGGGCTCGCTCCGGGCCGGATCGTCGGCGTGCACGTCCTGCGGAACTCGCTCATCCCCACCGCCACCTACCTGGCGACCGACCTCGGGTACCTGATGGGCGGCACCGTCATCATCGAGGGCATCTTCAACCTGCCGGGCGTCGGGAACCTGCTGTTCCAGGGCATCCGCTCGCACGAGGGCGCCGTCGTCGTCGGCATCTCGACCGCCCTCATCCTGGTGTTCCTCGTCACGAGCGTGCTCGTCGACCTGCTGCACGCCGCCCTCGACCCGCGCGTCCGGACAGGAGCCTCCCGATGACCACCGAAGCCCTCGGCGCCACCGTCGACCCCGTCGTCGGGGTCCGGCGTCGGCCACTGCTCGCCGCCGCACGGACGCCGGGGTTCTGGGTGCCCGCGTCGGTGCTCGTGGTGGTCCTGCTCATCGCGGCGTTCCCGCAGCTGTTCGCCGGGCTGTTCGGCCACGGCGACCCCCGGGTGTGCGACCTCGGCCGGAGCGGGGCGTCAGCGACCGCCGGGCACCCGTTCGGCTTCGACCTGCAGGGCTGCGACGTGTACGCGAACGTCATCTGGGGCACCCGGTCGTCGATCGCCGTCGCGGTGCTCACGACCCTGCTCGCCGGCATGGTCGCGGTCGTCGTCGGGACCGTCGCGGGCATGGTCGGCGGGTGGGTCGACGCCGTCCTCGCCCGGCTCACCGACGTGTTCCTCGGGTTCCCGTTCCTGCTCGGCGCCGTCGTCGTGCTGAACAGCGTGGGGGAGCGGTCGGTGCTCACCGTGTCGCTCGTGCTCGCCCTGTTCGGGTGGCCGACGATGGCCCGGCTCGTGCGGTCGAGCGTCCGCAGCGTCCGGGGCGCCGAGTTCGTGCTCGCCGCCCGGACGATGGGGCTGTCGACGTGGCGGATCACCACCCGGTACGTGCTGCCGTCGTCGATCTCGCCACTGCTCGTGCTCGCCACCATCACCGTCGGCGGGGTCATCGTGTCCGAGTCGTCGCTGACCTACCTCGGCATCGGGCTGGAACGTCCGGCGATCTCGTGGGGGCTGCAGCTGTCCGCGGCGACGTCGCAGTTCCTCCGGGCCCCACACATGCTCATCGCGCCGGCGGCGTTCCTCGCCGTGACCGTGCTCGCCGTCATCGCGCTCGGCGACACGCTGCGCGCCGCGCTCGACCCGCGTCGGCGCTGACCGGCACGGCACACGCGTCGCGGCGGGCACCGTCGCGACCGACGCGCCAGACTCGAACCACCGCCCTTCGAAAGGACCACCGTGACCGACACCCTCTCCGCGTACCGGAAGACCCTGCCCTACCTCCGTGAGTGGGTGTCGTACAAGGTGTGGCAGCTGCGGGTGCCCGGCGTGCAGGTCGCCGTCGGCTTCGGCGGCGAGGTCCTGTTCGACGAGGCCTGGGGCTACGCCGACGTCGAGGCCGGGCGCCGCCTGACCACCACCGACCTGTTCCGCATCGCCTCGCACTCGAAGACCTTCACCGCGACGGCCCTGCTGCAGCTCGCCGAGCGCGGGTCGCTCCGGCTCGACGACACCGTCGGCACGTACGTCCCGGCACTGGTCGACGGCGGCTCGCCGCTCGCCGACGCCACCCTGCGCGAGCTCATGGAGATGGGCGCCGGCGTCATCCGCGACGGACACGACGGCGACTACTGGTCCCTGCTCCGCCCGTTCCCCGACGAGCAGGAACTCCTGGCGCTCGTGCTCGACCGGGGCCAGAAGGTGCCGACCGGCTCGTCGTTCAACTACTCGAACCTCGGCTACTCCCTGCTCGGCCTGGTCATCGCCGCGGTGTCCGGGCAGTCGTACAACGACTTCGTGCGCGAGTCGATCACCGAACCCCTGGGCCTGCGGAACACCGGCCCCGACTGGGACCCCGCACGCGCCGACGACTTCGTGGTCGGGTACACCGGCTTCCACACCGCGCGGCACCGGCAGCGCATCGACCACGTCGACACCCGCGCGATGGCCGCCGCCACCGGCTTCCACGGCACCGCGTCCGACCTGGTCCGCTACTTCTCGCAGCACGTGATCGGGCAGGGCACCCTGCTCGACGACCACTCCAAGCGCCTCGCGCAGCGGAAGGCCTGGAGCGCCACCGACGACCCCGCGGCCCGCGGCTACGGCGCCGGGTTCATCGTCGACCGGATCGGCGGGCGCGAGATCCGCGGCCACTCGGGCGGGTTCCCGGGGCACATCACCCAGTCGATGTTCGACCCGGCATCCGGGCTCGTCGTGTCCGTGCTCACGAGTGCCGCCGCCGGACCCGCCACGGTCATCGCCACCGCGGTCATCGCCATGCTCGACGCCGCAGCCGACGCCGACGCCCCGGGGACCCCGGTACCCGACGACGTCGACACCGCCGCCTTCACCGGACGCTTCGCCAACCCGTGGGGCGTCACCGACGTCGCCCGGATCGGTGACCGGCTCGTCGAGGTCGACCCGTCCGGCCCCGAGCCGATGGACACCCCCACCCGACTCGAGGTCGTCGAGGCCGACACCCTGCGGATGACCCACGGCAACCGCTTCGGCTCGGTCGACGAGGACATCACCTACACCCGCGACGAGGACGGCACCGTGCGGGCGATCCGCGGCGGTGGCGGCATGTCGCAGGAGCCGTGGTCGATCCCGGACGAGCGACCCGAGGTGGCCGCCGGGCTGGCCTCGTGACGGACGACAGGGGCGCCGACGAAGGGGCCCCCGACGACGACCGGCTGCTCGGACCGGAGCGCCAGGCGTTCGTCGAGGAGTTCGCCCTGATGCTCAACGACGGCGCGGGCATGCCCCTCACCGACGCCCGGGTGCTCGGCTACCTGATGATGACCCGCGCACCGCACTCGTCGTCGTCCGACCTGCAGGCAGCGCTCGGTGCCAGCTCGGGGTCGGTGTCGATGGCCACCCGACGGCTCGTCGACTCCGGGTTCGTGAAGCGCCACATCGTCCCCGGCGAGCGCAGTCACTACTTCCGCGCCGAGGCCGACGTCTGGGGCTCCTGGCTCGCCAGCGAACGGAAGTACCTCGACCGGCAGCGCGACATCATCGGCCGCGGGCTCGCCGTCGTCGAGGGTGCCGGCCGCACCGGCACGGGCGACGTGGACGCCGAGGTCCGCGAGCGTCTGCTCAACGGCCGCGACTACATGCAGTGGCTGCAGGGCTACCACCGCAAGATGCTCGAGGAGTGGGAGGCCTTCAAGGCCGCCCGCGACGACACCGACCCCCCGGAGACCCCATGAGCGGCACCACCGACGTCCTGACCGTCGAGCACCTCACCGTCACCTTCGACGTCGACGGCGAGGTGGTCCGCGCCGTCGACGACGCCTCGTTCACCGTCGCCCGGGGCGAGGTCGTCGCGGTCGTGGGGGAGTCCGGCTCCGGCAAGAGCATGACCGCGATGACCGCGATGGGCATCGCCCCCGACGGTGCGCGCGCCTCGGGGAGCATCCGGCTCGGCGACCTCGAGGTCATCGGCACCGACGAGCGCACCCTCCGGTCGGTCCGGGGCCGCAGCGTGTCGATGATCTTCCAGGACCCGTCCGCGGCGCTGAACCCCGTGTTCACCATCGGGTTCCAGCTCGCCGAGGCCGTCCGACGCACCGACGGCCAGCACGACCGCGCCGCCGTCCGGGAGCGCTCGCTCGAGCTGCTCCGTGCCGTGGAGGTCCCCGAACCCGAACGCCGCCTGGGCCAGTACCCGCACGAGCTCTCCGGCGGGCAGGCCCAGCGCGTGATGATCGCGATGGCGCTCGCCGCCGACCCGGACCTGCTCATCGCGGACGAGCCGACGACCGCCCTCGACGTCACCGTGCAGGCCGAGGTGCTCGACGTCCTCCGCGCGCTCCGCGAGCGCACCGGCACCGCGATCCTGCTCATCACCCACGACATGGGCGTCGTCGCGGACCTCGCCGACCGCGTGGTCGTGATGCGCCGAGGCCGCGTCGTCGAGACCGGCACCGCCGAGGCGGTCTTCGCCGCCCCGTCCGCCGACTACACGCGCGAACTCCTCGCTGCGGTCCCGCGCATGGGCACCGGGTCCGGTCTGGAGGCCCGGCTCGGCTCCGCCACGACGCCCCCGGCCGCCGTCCTGGACGTCCGGCACCTCGTGGTCGAGTACGGCGGCGCCCTGCGCGGGCGCTTCCGCGCCGTCGACGACGTGTCGTTCACCGTCGGCCGTGGCGAGATCGTCGGCCTGGTGGGGGAGTCCGGCAGCGGCAAGACCACCATCGGCCGGGCCGCGGTCGGCCTTGCGCCGATCACCTCCGGCTCGGTGGTCGTCGACCGCACCGACGTCGCCGGGGCACGACGAGCCGCCCGTCGGCAGATGCGCCAGCACGTCGGGGTGGTGTTCCAGAACCCGCTCCGGTCGCTCAACCCCCGGTACACCGTCGGGCAGACCGTCGCCGAGCCGCTCCGTCAGATCCTCCGGCTGCCGGCGGCGCAGGTCGAGGAGCGTGTGGAGCGACTCCTCGCGGACGTCGGTCTCGACGGCGGGTACGCCGAGCGCTACCCGCACGAACTCTCCGGGGGCCAACGGCAACGCGTCGCGATCGCCCGCGCGGTGGCGCTCGACCCCGCGCTCCTGATCGCCGACGAGCCGACGAGCGCGCTCGACGTGTCGGTGCAGGCCCGCGTGCTCGACGTGTTCCGCGAGCTGCAGGAGCGCCTCGGGTTCGCGTGCCTGTTCGTCACGCACGACCTCGCCGTGGTCGACACCCTGTGCGACCGGGTCGTCGTGCTGCACGGCGGCCGGGTCGCCGAACACGGCACGCGCGACGCCATCCTGCGCTCGCCCCAGGACCCGTACACGCGACGGCTCATCCAGGCCGCCCCGGTGCCGGACCCCGGGGAGCAGGCACGCCGACGCTCCGAGCGCCTGGCCGCTCGCGCGGGCTGAGGCGGGCGAGAGTCCGGGTCAGCGCACCTCGGCCGAGGCCCACAGCACGCCGGCCCCGCGGCCCACCGGGCGCAGCAGCGGCACGGCGACGAGCACGGCCGCGGCCAGGTAGGCGACGGTCTGCAGCAGGCCCGGGACCGCGAAGGCGACACCGAGCGACTCCTGCGGGAGCGCCGTGAGGAGCACGGTCCCCGACAGCAGCGCGGTGACGAACCACGCCGCAGCCGCCACCGTGACGATCCAGCCGAAGGCCCGCTGCACACCCGGTCCACTCCGGACGGTGACGACGCCGAAGGCCACGAGCGCCGCCTGCGCGACGACGAGGAACACATCGATCAACAGTCCGGGAACCAGCGACACGAGCGCGAACGCGAGCACGGACACCGCGAACGTGAGCGCCCGGCGGTCTCGAGCGCGCACCGCGGCGACGAGCACGACGACGGCAGCGATGCCGGCGACGACCGTGGCTCCGAGGAGCAGCCCGCGGGGCAGGTCCCAAGGAGCCAACCAGACCGTCCCGACCAGTCCGGCCGCTCCGAACACCAGCGCCGCCACCACCGCGGCCGCCGACACCACCCGTACCCCCGTGCTGCTCTGCATGCCCGCACACTATGCCCCGGGACCCCGCCAGCGGAACACCCCTCCGCCCGGCGAGGGACGGACGTTCGTGTCCGCGCGATGACGGTTCCGGTTCGCGCCGCCCGGGGATCGTGAACCAGAACCGTCAACGAGGTGGGAACGCGTGCCCATCCGCCCCGGCTCGCCGCTCGCCGACGACACGCCCGTCCGACGCCAGGTCGTCGTCCAGACGGCGCGGTCGACTTGACTGTCGTTCGAACACACGTTCGAATACCGTCGTGGGACGGCGTCGCGAGAACCGGTGGCAGCCCCCGGAACACCCGGAGGTCGAGCGTCCGCGCGCGTACTCCCTGTCGGAGGACGCCCGCGGCGGCGACGTCTGCCACGCCGTCACCCCGAAGCCGGTCTGGGCGTGGATCCAGTTCCCGACCTTCCACGTCCGGGTGAAGGCCTTCGCGAAGAGCTGGACCCGGGATGCCGTGCTGGTGGAGTGGGCGCAGTTCGGGCAGCAGGCCGAGGCATGGGTGTGGCGCTCCGCGGTGAAGCACCGCACGCTCCGTTCCGACCGCGACAGCGCGAACCGGAGTCCGCAGAACGCACTGCGTTGACTTCCACCCGCACCCCGAGGATGGTTTAGCGAACGCGGGTTCAGCAAGTAACTCACTGATCGAGGCATTCGATCCGGACCCGTCCCCACGAAGGAGGCACCATGAAGAACGCAGCGGTGCCGTCCTGGGTCGCCCACGTGCTCACCCCGCCCGAGGTCATCAGCGCCTACGTCGAGCGGCGGATCAACGATCCGTCCCTCCTGTCGGGTGAGCAGTCGGAACCCACGTACGCAGACTTCCTGCGCGACGAGTAGACGGTCTTCTCAGGAGGCCCGGATCACGCACCGCCGTCCGCGGACGTGATCCGGGCCTCCTCTTCGTTCACCCCACCGGTCCGCGGCGTCGGCGACGGGCCGACAGCGTCACACCGACGCTCGCGGCGGTGACGCACGCCAGGGCAACCGTCTCGAGCACCGACAGTCCCTCGGCCAGCACGACGAGGCCGGCCAGAGCGGCGATCGCCGGGCCGAGGCTCTGCAGCACGCCGAACACCCGTGTCGGCATCCGGCGGAGCGCGAGCATCTCGAGGGCGTACGGCAGCACGCTGGACAGCACGGCGACGGCGCCGAAGACGATCAGGAGCGTCGGTTCGCGCAGGACGCCGTCCACCGCGGACCGGAGCCCGAACGGCAACGACACGAGCATCGCGACCACCATCGACACGACGAGCCCGTCGACGCCGGGGATCGCGGCTCCGACGTGCCGGTTCATCACGATGTAGCCCGCCCAGCACGCGGCGGCGAGGACCGCCCAGACGACCCCGCCCACCTCGGTCACCGCGGTCGGGCCGACGCCGAGCAGCACGACCCCCGCGAGCGCCAGCACGGCCCACAGGGCATCGCGCCAGCGCCGGGTGTGCACGAGCGACAGGGCGAGCGGCCCGAGGAACTCGATCGTCACGGCGACACCGATCGGGATGCTCGCGAACGACAGGTAGATGAAGACGTTCATGCCGCCGAGCGCCAGGCCGAGGCCGACCGCACCGAGCCACTGCGCCCGCGTCCAGTGCCGGACGCGGGGACGGACCACCAGGGCGAGCACGACGGCACCGATGACGAGCCGGAGCGTGGCGGCCCCGACCGCGCCGACGTCGTCGAAGTGGGTCTTCGCGATCGCGGCGCCGAGCTGGACGGACACCATCGCGGTGAGGGCCAGCAGGGGTGCGGGGACCCGGTTCATCCTCGGGCTCGGTTCATCCTCGGGCTCGGCTCATCCGAGGTAGGCGAGGACGGCGAGGACGCGGCGGTGGTCCTCTCCGGTGTCCTCGAGTGCGAGCTTGCCGAAGATGCTCGACACGTGCTTCTCGACGGCACCGGTACCGATCACCAGGGCGCGGGCGATCGCGGCGTTCGTGCGGCCCTCGGCCATCAGCCCGAGCACGTCACGCTCGCGCGGGGTCAGGGCTGCGAGCGGGTCGCGGCGGCGGCTCATCAGCTGCGTGACGACCTCGGGGTCGAGCACGGTACCCCCGGCGGCGATGCGGCGGACGGCATCGTCGATCTCCTCGAGCCGGGTGACGCGGTCCTTGAGCAGGTAGCCGATGCCGGTCGCGCCGGCCGCGAGGACGTCCTCGGCGTAGGTGGCCTCGACGTACTGGGAGAGCAGGAGCACACCCGTCCGTGGAGCGATCCGGCGGGTCTCGACGGCGGCGCGGACACCCTCGTCGGTGAAGGTCGGCGGCATCCGCACGTCCATCACCACGACGTCGGGTGCACCCTCGGGCAGCGTCGCCAGGAAGGCCCGGGCGTCGGAGTACTGCCCGATGACGTCGATGCCGGCCTCGTCGAGCACGCGGGCCAGGCCCTCGCGCAGCAGGACGGCGTCGTCGACGACGACGGCCCGGATGCGTGCTGCATCCGGGCCGTCTGTCATGCCGACCAGCCTAGTGGGAGCGCGGGCGCCCCCGTGGGGTCACGACCGCTGGTTCGCCGCCGTCGGGACGCCGTTCAGGGCACCGAGGGGGATCCGGGCGGTGGCCTCGGTCGGGCCACCCTGGGGGCTCGAGACGACCAGGTCGCCGTCGAGGGCCCGCATGCGGCCGATCAGGCCCTCGATCCCGTGGCCCTGCTGCGGTCGGGCACCGCCCCGGCCGTCGTCGGTGACGCTGACCGTCAGGTACCAGAGGCCCGAGGCGTCGACGACCAGGCCGAGGTACACCCCGGCGGTGGTGGCGCCGGCGTGCTTCATGGTGTTCGTCAGCAGCTCGCTCACCGTGAAGTACACGTTGCGCTGGATCTCCGTGGCGAGCTCCAGGCCCTCGGGCAGCCGGACGTCCAGGCCCACCGGGATCGGGGTGCGGGCGACCAGTGCCTCGAGCGCCGCGACGAGTCCGCGGTCGAGCAGGATCGGCGGGGCGAAGCCGCGTGACAGTGCGCGCAGTTCGTCGAGGGCGTCCTGGGCGTGCTCGGACGCCTCACCGATGAGCTGCTTGGCCTTCTCGGGGTCCTTCTCGAAGGCGCGCTCGGCGGCGGACAGGTCCATGCGGAGTCGCACCAGCCGCTGCTGCGGGCCGTCGTGCAGGTCGCGCTCGATCTGGCGCAGTGCCTGGCCCTCGGCGGTGACGGCACCGGCGCGGGAGGCCTGCAGGCCGGCGACGCGCTGCTCGAGTTGCTCGGCCCGGAAGCCGCCCAGCAGGCCGAAGTCGACCCAGTAGTGCGCCAGGACGGACCCGCGGGCCCAGAGCGGGAAGAGCACGACCGAGGCGGCCATCGACAGCAGGCCGAGGGCGCCGACGCCGGTCACGAACCCGACGCTGTCCGTGTAGTAGCCGACCCGGACGTTGTTCGCGAAGTACAGTCCGCCCACGACGATCGGCCAGGCGAAGCCGACGAGCAGCAGTGCACCGGTCCCGACGGTCACGACCGCGACGAGCGGGTAGACGACCGCGGCGTGCAGCAGGTAGAGCCAGTAGTGCGGGTTGGCGACGGCCGAGCCGGTACGGGTCCACCAGTTCTGCTGCCACCGGGGCGTCCAGTCCACCGGGCGGATCGGGCGTCGGTCGGCCCAGCTCATGCGGAGCTTCTCGAACTGTCCGAGCCACCGCGCCACGAACAGCGCGATGAAGAACATGAGCAGGACGAAGGGGTTGAACAGGTCCCGGAACCCGCCACCGAAGATCGCCGTCGGGAACGCGAAGTACAGCGTGCAGAGCAGCACGGCGGTGAGCGCCATGTAGCCGAAGTCCCGCGGCAGGCGCCTCCACGCGTCGCGGTAGAACTGCCCGGCGGTCATGCCGGACCCGCGACCGGAACCACCGACCGGACCGGACCCGACCCGCGGGGTGGCGCTCCACGACGCCGGCGGGGACTGCGGGGCGTCCTGGGGGTCCTGCTGGTGCTGGCGCGGGTACTGGGGCATCGGCTTGGTGGCTCCAGGGGGCACGGAGTCGCCCAGCGGGACGGTCTGGGCCTGGTCGGGCGAAGGCGTGACGTCGTCCAGCGGGACGGTTCGCGCCTGGTCGAGGCGGTCGGTGTCGGTCATGCATCCAGCCTCGCGATCGCGGAGCCGTTCCCCCATCCTGCCCTCTCCCCACCCCGGGTGGGGTTATCCCCCCTCTTCCACAGGTCGCCCGATCCACGCCCGCGCGTCCTGCCCGTGGATCACGCTCGTCGGATGGCTGATGCGCTCCGAGCACTGGTCGACGCCGTCGGGCTCCAGGTGGGGCCGGGCACCGAGGTCCGGTCCGACGACGAGGCGTGGACGCTCGACGTCGAACCGACGGGCACCCACGTCTGGGTGGCGACGCGGTCCCGTTCCGTGTGGATCCGGCGCGGAGACGACATCGCGATCGTCGACGCCGGCACCGCCGCCCTCGTCGAAGGGCACGCGACGATCACGATCAGCACGGGCCCCGAGCGCTCCGGCCCGCCCCGCGTCGCGGAGACGTACGCGTTCCCGCACGAGGCGCTCTTCGCGCTCACCGGTGTCCTCGTCGGTGCCGCAACGCTCGGCCCGCTCGTCGACGAGGTCCTCGCGCTCCCGCCCATCGCGAGCACCGGCCCACCCGGTGCGCCCTCGCCAGACGTCGGCCTCGCGCTGCGCCACGTCGGGCACCTCGACGGCGGGAGGTGGCACGGCGCGCAGCAGCAGGCCCTCGCCCGGCTCGTCGTCACGACGGTGCTCCGCGACAACCCGCCCCCGATGCTCGGCGACAACGGTCTCGCGCGGATCCTCGACCGCCTGTTCGATCCGGCCGGTCCGTCGTCCCTGCGGGCCCTCCTCGTCGGTGTCCGGATGTCGGAGCGCACCCTCGAGCGCCGGTGCGCCGCAGCAACGGGATGCTCGCCCGCGCAGCTCGGCCGCTGGTACCGCAGTCTCGCCGTCCGCAACGCACTCACCCGAGGCGACCGCCCGTCCGACGTCGCGACACGCTTCGGCTTCAGCACGACGTCGTCCATGCGGCGAGCCCTCGAGCGGGTCCGACCCCCGACGACCTGCCGGTGACCGTCGACCGCGGGGGTAGGAGGTTCCGCTCCGCATCGATGACGGTTCCGGTTCACGATCCTCGGGTTTCGTGAACCAGAACCGTCACGGCGCGGAGAAGACCACGTCGTCCCGCGTCGGTGCAGTGCAGTGCGGTGCGTGCGCCAGTTGCAGGCAGCCGCGCCGCGCTGCGGGAGGGGGAGCGGCGGCAGCGGGAGCGGGAGCGGGAGCGGGTCGTCGGCGCCGACGTCCGGAGCGGGTCAGGCGGGGGCGCGGCCGGTGGACTCGCGGACGCTCAGGGTGAGCGAAGGGCCCGGGCGCGAGGGGAGCGGAGCGCTGGCGTCGATCTGCGCGCGCAGCAGGGTCGCCGCACGCTGTCCGAGCTCGACCGTGTCGCGGGTGAGCGAGGTGATCGCCGGCCGGACGAGCCGGATCATCGCCGAGTCGTCGAAGGACACGATCGACACGTCGCCGGGCACCGCGACGCCCATCTCGCTCGCCACGCCCAGCCCGGCGACGGCGAGCACGTCGTTGTCGTAGACGATCGCGGTCGGTCGGATGCTCTGGGACAGCAGGGTGCGGGTGGCGCTCGCGCCGGCCTCGGCCGAGTAGTCCGTCGGCACCGAGACCGTGTCGTCGAGCCCCTCGTCGGCAGCGAACGCCCGGAGCCGGTCCATGCGCATGGCGGTGTGCTCGAACTCGGGCCGACCGGCGACGTGCGCGATGCGTCGGTGTCCGAGGGCGTGCAGGTACCGCAGAACGGTGTCGGTGGCGTCCGAGTCGTCGATCCAGACCGTGGGGGCGGCGCCGTCGGGGGAGGGGTGCGAGCCGACGACGACGGTCGGCATGCCGAGGTCGGCGAGCAGGGCGAGCCGGGCGTCGTCGCGACGGGGGTCGATCACGATCACGCCGTCGACACGGTGTCCGCGCCACCAGTCCCGGTAGGTCTCGAGTTCTTCCTCGGCATCGCGCGCGACGAGCAGGTTCATGCCGACGTGCGTGCCGGCGAGCCCGAGCTGGATGCCGGAGATCAGGTCGCCGAAGAACGACTCCGTGCCCAGGGTCCGGGCCGGGCGGTTCAGCACGAAGCCGATGGAACCGGCCTTCGCGCCGCCGAGTGCCCGGGCCGCGGTGTGCGGCTGCCAGTCGAGCTCGCGGGCGATCTCACGTACGCGGCGACGGGTCTCGTCGGAGACGCCGGGGCGGTCGTTCAGCGCGAACGACACCGCACTGATGGACACGCCGGCCCGCGCGGCGATATCGGCGATCGTCGTTCGACGCTTGGTGGCCACGGGGTTGACTATAGCGCTTTAGTCATTCACAGTGGCTGCCACACACGGGTTCGGTGACTGCTGCTGAACCGGTTCAGCTATGACGAGGGAGTCAGACGCCATGAGGACCACCACACGCATGACGAGGGGCCGCGCCACCGCGCTGCTCGCGACGGCCGCCGCCACGGCGCTCGTCCTGACCGGCTGCTCGAGCGGCGGGAACGCGGCCGACAACGGCGGCGGCGAGATCAGCGGCACCATCACCCTGCAGACCTGGGCGCTCACGCCGACCTACACGGGCTACCTCAACGGCGTCATCAAGGACTTCGAGCAGGCCCACCCGGACGCGAAGGTCAAGCTGCAGGACCAGCCCGGCGACGGGTACGCCGACAAGGTGCTCAGCCAGGCCTCGTCGAACAGCCTGCCCGACGTGATCAACCTGCCGCCGGACATCGCTCTGCCGCTCGCGAAGCGCGGGTTCCTGCAGGACGTCGCGAAGGACGACTCGAAGCTCGCCAGCACGTACGTCGCCGGCGCGTTGGACTCCTACAAGTACAAGGGAGTGGACGGCACGTTCGGGTACCCCTGGTACCTCAACACCGACGTGAACTACTGGAACTCGACGATGTTCGCCAAGTGCGGCCTCGACGCGAAGAACCCGCCGAAGACCACCGACGAGCTGTTCACGCAGGCGAAGACCATGCACGACAACTGCCCGACCGACTACCTGATGAGCCGGAAGCCCGGCCTCGGTGACTTCACGCTCGCCGGCGTCAAGGTGCTCAACGCCGACGGCACGAAGTTCACCTTCGCCGACTCGTCGAAGGCCGCCGACCTGATCGACCGCTACAAGGACGCGTACCAGGACGGCTACATGCCCTCCAACGTGCTGAACAGCGACTACCTCGGCAACTCCACCCTGTTCACGCAGGCCAAGGTCGCCTGGACCACCGGTGGTGCCACCTCGCTCGCCGACTTCGAGAAGAACAACCCGTCGCTCAAGGGCAAGGTCACCGTCAGCCCCGCACTCGACACCCCGCCGCTCTACGTGCAGGGCCTGTCGGTCTCGAGCAAGTCGAAGCACCTCGCCACCGCCGAGGCCTTCGCGAAGTTCATGACGAACGCGGAGAACCAGGAAGCGTTCGCCCACAAGGTCAACATCTTCCCGTCCACCACGTCGTCGCAGTCCGACCCGTACTTCTCGAAGGACGACGGCACCGTGAACGGCGAGGCCCGGGTCCTGGCGAACGAGGCCCTGAAGACGGCGAAGGTCATCAACCCGGTCGAGGCGAACTCCGCGATGACGGACTTCCTCGACCAGCAGATCGCCCTCGCGATGAAGGGCCAGGTGGCGCCGAAGCAGGCGCTTGAGACCGCCCAGACCAAGATGAACAGCCTGCTGGCCAACGGCTGATCCGGCCCCGGAGAAGGAAGAGGGAGGATCGTCATGCGTGCGAACCGCTGGTACACGCCCTGGTTGCTCGTCCTGCCGGCACTGATCTGGCTCGTCGCGTTCAGCCTGTGGCCCTCGATCAACACGGTGCGGTTGTCGTTCACGAACGCCAGCCCGCTCGGCGGCGTCAGCCAGTGGGTCGGGGTGCAGAACTTCGAGACCTTGCTCGCTGATCCGCAGGTGTGGGAGGCGCTGCTCAACAGCGTCATCTACATGGCGGTGTGCCTGCCGCTGCTGACGGTCCTCCCGCTCCTCATCGCGGTGCTCGTGCAGCAGAAGCTGCCCGGGATCGCGTTCTTCCGCACCGCGTTCTACACGCCGGTCATCGCGTCCGCGGTGGTCGTCGGGCTCATCTGGACGTGGATCCTCGACGACCGCGGCGTCATCAACGAGATGGCGCAGGCCCTCGGCGTCGTGCAGGGCAGCGTCCCGTTCCTGACCGACCGGTGGCTGCTGCTCCTCAGCGCCATCAGCCTGACGGTGTGGAAGGGGCTCGGCTACTACATGATCATCTTCCTGGCCGCCCTCGGGAACGTCGGCAAGGACCTGCACGAGGCCGCCGCCCTCGACGGTGCCGGCGCGGTCCGTCGCTTCTGGTCGGTCACGATGCCCGGGGTCCGCGGCACCATGACACTCGTCGGGATCCTGGTGTGCGTCTCCGCGCTCCGGGTGTTCAGCGAGCTCTACATCCTCACCAACGGCACCGGCGGACCCGGCGGGCAGGACAACTCGCTCGTCATGCTCATCCAGCAGTACGCCCGCGGCTTCACCGGCAACCTCGGCTACGCGTCCGCCTTGAGCCTCCTGCTCTTCGTCGTGACGCTCGTGCCGATGCTCGCCCTCGCCCGGATGAACAGCAAGGCGGACAAGTGACGAACACGACCAGCACGACCGAACCCGTCATCGGCGGCGCGCAGGGCGCAGCCAGCCCGACGCCGGACGTGACCGGCGCGACGGGCGCTGGACGGGCCTCCAGGCAGAACGGACGGGGCGGACGCGACGGACGCAAGCGGCGCCGCGCGGTCTGGGGCGTCATGTCCACCCGCGAGAAGGTCGTCCGCTACGTCCTGCTCATCGTGGTGCTCTTCATCACGATCGGCCCGTTCCTGTGGCAGCTGTCCACGTCACTCAAGGGCGCCGGTGAGGACATCTACACGGCGAACCCGTCGTTCATCCCGTCCGAACCGACCATCGAGAACTACCTGAAGGTCGCCGCCGCGATCCCGGTGTGGCGGTACATCGGCAACTCCCTGCTCGTCGCCGCGATCGACGTGCTCGGCAACATCGTGTTCGCGACCCTGGCCGGCTTCGCCCTCGCCCGTCTGCAGTGGCGACACCGGAAGCTCGTGCTCGGCCTGTTCCTCGGCACCCTCGTGCTGCCCGGCGAGGCGACGATCATCTCGCAGTTCGTCACCGTGAAGGACCTCGGCCTCGCCGACAACCTGGTCGGCGTCGCCCTGCCCGGTATGATCGCGGCACTCAACGTCCTGCTGATGTTCAACGCGTTCCGGCAGATCCCCGAGGAGATCGACCAGGCCGCGGTGATGGACGGTGCGAACGCGATGCAACGCCTGCGCTACATCTCGCTGCCCGCCGTGCAGGGGACCATCGCGGTCATCGCGATCTTCTCGTTCATCGGTGCGTGGGACGACTTCCTCTGGCCGCTCATCGTGCTGCAGTCGCCCGAGAACCTCACCCTGACCGTCGGGTTGCAGTACCTGCAGGGCACGTTCGCCACCGACCAGCGGATGATCGCGGCCGGCACCATGATCGCCTTCATCCCGATCGCCGTGATCTTCGCCGTCCTGCAGCGCTTCTTCTTCAAGGGCGTCGAAGAGGGCGGTGTGAAGGGCTGATGCGCTTCGGGGTCAACTACACGCCCTCGGTCGGCTGGTTCCACTCGTGGCTCGACTTCTCGCGGTCGGACACCGCCAGGGACCTCGAGGCCATCGCGTCGATCGGCGCCGACCACGTGCGGATCTTCCCGCTCTGGCCGGTCGTCCAGCCGAACCGGACGCTCATCCGGCAGCAGGCCCTCGACGACGTCGCGACGGTCGTCGACCTCGCCGGCTCGTTCGGACTCGACGTCAACGTGGACGCGCTGCAGGGGCACCTGTCGAGCTTCGACTTCGTGCCGTCCTGGCTGGACAGCTGGCACCGCCGCAACATGTTCACCGACCCGGACGTCGTCGCGTCGACCGCCGCGTACGTCCGGGCGCTCGCCGGAGCGGTCGCCGACAAGCCCAACCTGCTCGGCATCACCATCGGCAACGAGGTCAACCAGTTCGCACACGCGCCGCACCCCGCACCGCACACGATCACGGCGGAGCAGGGGCACGCGTGGGCGGCGGCGATGGTCGCGGCGGCGCGAGCGGGGCTGTCATCCGGCCTGGAGGCGCGGCTCGACCCCGCCTCGTCGGTCGCTTCCGCCACCGGGTCGCGTCCCGGGCCACTGGTCACCGTCGCGCAGTACGACGCGGCCTGGTACGACGACGCCCAGCCCTTCGGCCCCGAGCACGCGGCGGACCACGGTGACGCCACGGTCACGCACTCGTGGGTGTTCAACGGCTCGGCGGCCCTGCACGGTGCCCTCGGAGCCGGGTCGGTGCGGCACGGGGAGTACCTGCTCCAGCTCGCCGCCGCCTGGAACCGCGACGCCGCCCGGCCGAACTGGTTGCAGGAGGTCGGCGCCCCCACCAACGTCGTCGACCCCGCCGACGCCGCCGCGTTCACCGAGCAGACCATCCGGCACGTCCTCGACGCGCAGCAGGTGCTCGGGGTGACGTGGTGGTGCTCCCACGACGTCGCCCGGTCGCTTGCGGACTTCCCGGAGCTCGAGTACGACCTCGGGCTGTTCACGAACGACGGACGCCTGAAGCCCGCCGGCGAGGCGTTCGCCGCCGTCGCCCGCGCCGAGCACACCCGCGACGCCCGTGCCGCACCGCCGACCACCGCGCTCGTCCTCGACGACGTGCTGTCCGACGGCACCGACCGGCACGGCACCCGCGCCGACTGCGCCCCTGGCGGTCGGTTCGCCGCAGCCTGGCTCGCCCTGGCCGAGGCCGCACCGGACGGCCGCGGCCCGCAGGTCGTCCTGCGCTCCCGACTGTCGGACACCGCGCTGCTGGCCGACCGCGGCATCGACCGCTGCGTCGACGTCCCGTCCGACCTCGACACCACCACCGTCCGCGTCGCCCACCCGGCGACGACGCCCTGACCCCGGAAGGCCCCATGCACGACGACATCCCCCTCACCACCGGACGCGCCCGACGGGTGCTCGACGAGCGGATCACCCCCGCGGTGCACGCGACCACGACGGCCCTCGAGGCCGCGTGGCACGAGCTGCCGGGGGAGCCGGTCCCGCCGACCGAGGGGCTCGCGCTCACGTTCGAGCCCTACGAGGTCGGCACCCCGTGGGGCGCGGCCTGGGGCACGACGTGGTTCCGGTTGACCGGGACCGTGCCGAGCGAGTGGGCCGGACGCCGGGTGGAGGCCGTGATCGACCTCGGCTTCGACAAGAACATGCCCGGGTTCCAGTGCGAGGGACTCGTCTACCTGGCCGACGGCACCCCCGTGAAGTCGATCAACCCGCGCAACCAGTGGGTCCTGGTCACCGAGCGGGCCGAGGGCGGCGAGACCGTCGAACTGTTCGTCGAGGCCGCATCGAACCCCGTCCTGCTCGACTACCACCCCTTCCTGCCGACGCAGGAGGGCGACGTGCAGACCTCGTCCTCGAAGCGCCTCTACGCCACCCGCCGGATGGAGCTCGCCGTCTTCGAGTCCGAGGTGCACGAACTCGCCCTGGACATCGACGTCCTGCTCGAACTGCAGGCCGAGCTGCCCGCCGGACCCCGACGCATGCGGATCCTGCAGGCCCTCGACGACGCCCTCGACGCGCTCGACCTGCAGCACATCCCGGAGACCGCCGGGGACGCCCGTGCGGCGCTCGCCGAGGTGCTGGCCGCTCCCGCCGAGGCCTCGGCGCACACGATCTCCGCCGTCGGGCACGCCCACATCGACTCCGCCTGGCTCTGGCCCGTGCGCGAGACCATCCGCAAGGTCGCCCGCACCACGTCGACCATGACCGAGCTCATCGACCAGACCGACGACTTCCTGTACGGGATGTCGAGCGCGCAGCAGTACGCGTGGATCAAGGAGCACCGCCCCGAGGTCTACGCCCGCGTCAAGGCCGCGGTCGAGGCTGGCCGGTTCCTGCCGATCGGCGGCATGTGGGTCGAGTCCGACACCGTGATGCCGACCGGCGAGAGCATCGTCCGGCAGTTCTCGCAGGGACAGCGGTTCTTCGAGCGCGAGTTCGGCATCCGACCCAAGGGCGTCTGGCTGCCGGACAGCTTCGGGTACTCGCCGGCGCTGCCGCAGCTGATGCGCCGCGCGGGCTTCGAGTGGTTCTTCACGCAGAAGATCTCGTGGAACCAGGTCAACAAGTTCCCGCACCACACGTTCCTGTGGGAGGGCATCGACGGGTCGCGGGTGTTCTCGCACTTCCCGTCGATGGACACCTACAACTCGCGGTTGTCCGGCAGCGAGGTCGCGAAGGCCGCCCGCCAGTTCCGCGAGAACCGGCTCGCCAGCGGCTCGATCGCCCCGGTCGGCTGGGGCGACGGCGGCGGTGGCACCACCCGCGAGATGACCGGCACCGCCGCACGGTTGGCCGACCTCGAGGGCAGCGCGAAGGTCCGCTGGGAGCACCCGGACACGTTCTTCGACCGGGCGAAGTCCGAGCTGACCGATCCGCCCGTGTGGGTGGGGGAGCTGTACCTCGAGCTGCACCGGGCCACGCTCACGTCGCAGCACGGCACGAAGCAGGGCAACCGTCGGTGCGAGCAGCTGCTCATCGAGGCCGAGCTCTGGGCCGCGACCGCCGCTGCCCGCACCGACTTCGCCTACCCCTACGACGAGCTCGACGCCCTGTGGCAGCAGGTCCTGCTCCAGCAGTTCCACGACATCCTGCCGGGCACCTCGATCGCGTGGGTGCACCGCGAAGCGGTCGAACGCTACGCCGAGACGGCCGCGGCGCTGACCGCGATCATCGACCAGTCGCTCTCGGCGCTCGCCGGCACCGGGGACGCGGCCGTCGTCGTGAACCCGGCCCCGTTCCTCCAGGCCGGTGCACCCGCGCAGGGCGCGGTCGTGGCGACCGACGTGGTGGCGGCGACCGCCGTGTCCCTGACCGAGCAGGACGGCGGGTACGTGCTGGCGAACGACCTGGTGCGGGTCGTCGTCGACGCGCAGGGGCTCGTGACGAGCGCCGTCGACCTGGCGAGCGGCCGCGAGGCGATCGCGGCCGGGCAAGCGGCGAACCTGCTGCAGCTGCACCAGGACTTCCCGAACATGTGGGACGCGTGGGACGTCGACCGGTACTACCGCAACCGCGTCGAGGACCTCGTGTCGACCACCGGGCTGACCGCGTCGGTCGACGACACCGGGGCCGCACGGGTCGTCGTGTCCCGGGCGTTCGGTGACTCGACGGTGACGCAGGAGATCGTGCTGGCGCCGGGGTCCCGCACCCTGGAGTTCGATCAGGTGACCGACTGGCACGAGACCGAGAAGTTCCTCAAGGTGGCCTTCCCGCTCGACGTCCGTGCCGAGCACACCGTCGCCGAGACGCAGTTCGGCGCGCAGAAGCGGGTGACGCACACGAACACCTCGTGGGAGGCCGCGAAGTTCGAGACCTCGATGCACCGCTACGTGCTGGTGGCCGAGCCCGGCTTCGGTGTCGCGCTCGTGAACGACTCGATCCACGGCTTCGACACCACGCGCGACGCCGTCGACGGGCACGTCACCACCACGGTGCGACTGTCGCTGCTGCGCGCACCGCGGTTCCCGGACCCCGAGACCGACCAGGGCGTGCAGACGCACCGGTACGGCATCGTCATCGGCACCGACCAGCTCGGCGCCACGTCGGCCGGCGTGCGGATGAACGCGGGCGCGCGGACCATCACGGGCGCGCACGGCTTCGACCCGCTGGTGCAGGTCTCCGGCGACGTCGTGCTGTCGAGCGTGAAGCTCGCCGACGACCGGTCGGGTGACCTGGTCGTGCGCGTCTACGAGCCGTCGGGGCAGCGGGGGACCGGGGGCATCGCGGTCTCGGCCGACGAGGCGACCTTCGGTGCTGCCGTCGAGGTGACCCTGCTCGAAGAACCGCTCGGGGACGCGTCGTCCGACGCCGATGCGTCCTCGTTCGCCGTCGACGCCTACGAGGTCCGCACCTTCCGGTTCCCGCGCAACTGACCGACCGACTGACCGACCGCCCGTCCCACCCAAGGAGGAACCACATGAAGCAGTCCACGAAGTTCAGCATCGCGACCGCACTGGTCGCCATGCTCGCGGCACCACTGGTGCCCGCCGCAGCGTCCGCGGCGCCCTCCTCATCCGGGGCCGGCCACGGGCACGGACACGGTGCGTCCCACGGCGGCGGGCACGGCCACGGTCATGGTCACGGGCACCACGCTGCGCCCACCAAGTCGGGGCCGACGAGCATCGCCTACGTCGAGGTGAACAACGACGAGCTCGCCAACGTCGGGCGGTACACGCTGGAGAACGGCGCGAACGCGTTCGACGTGGCGATCATCTTCGCCGCGAACATCAACTACGAGGACGGCAAGGCGGTCCTGTACAACAACGAGAACGTGCAGCGGACCCTCGACCAGGCCGCCACGCAGATCCGCCCGCTGCAGGCCAAGGGCATCAAGGTCACGCTCTCGGTGCTCGGCAACCACCAGGGCGCCGGACTGGCGAACTTCCCGACGAAGGCCGCGGCGCGGGACTTCGCGGCGCAGGTCTCGGCGACGGTCAAGAAGTACGGACTCGACGGCGTCGACCTGGACGACGAGTACTCCGACTACGGCGTGAACGGCACCCCGCAGCCGAACCAGCAGTCCATCGGCTGGCTCATCAGTGCGCTGCGTGCGGACATGCCGGGCAAGATCGTCTCGTTCTACGACATCGGCCCGTCGTCCGACGCCCTGAAGACCGCGAGCCCGTCGATCGGCGGGAAGCTCGACTACGCCTGGAACCCGTACTACGGCACCTACACGGCGCCGACGATCCCGGGCCTGCCGAAGTCGAAGATCTCCGCCGCCGCGGTCGACATCCAGAACACCCCGCAGGCCACGGCAGTGTCGCTCGCGCAGCGCACGAAGGCCGACGGCTACGGCGTCTTCATGACGTACAACCTCCCGGGAGGCGACGAATCCGCTTACGTCTCCTCCTTCACCAAGGTGCTCTACGGACAGGCCGCGTCGTACCGCTGACGCTCGCGTCCTGACGGCGGCTCGCGCCCCGTGCTGCCCGGCTCCGGCCTGGAGGCACGGGGCGCGTCGTCTAGGTCCCGCTGGCCCGGGGGAGGCACCAGTTCCTCCTCGCCCGTGACGGTTCCGGTTCGCAGACCCCGGCGATCGTGAACCGGAACCGTCATCCACCGAGAACGAATCCCGACCCGGCGCGCCCGACGCCGCGGCCGTACGATCGCCGCATGGAGCTCGAGTTCCGCGGCGAGGTGATCGAGTGGCGCGGCCCGTCACCGTTCTTCTTCGTCGTCGTGCCACCGGACGCTGCCGAGGTCATCGCCGACCTCGCTCCGGTGCTCACCTACGGGTGGGGTGTGATCCCGGCCCGCGTGACGATCGGCTCGGTGACGTGGACGACGTCGCTGTTCCCGAAGAACGGCGGGTACCTCGTGCCGTTGCGGGCGGCGGAGCGGAAGCGTGCCCGGGTGGAACTCGGCGACTCCCCGGAGATCACCCTCGAGTTCGCCGACCCCTGACACGCGTGCCATCGACCGTCACTCCTCCACAGGTCCGTCGATCGCGATACCTCCCCACAGTCATCGACGGTGGGCCCCGGTGTCGCGGTCCTGCTCCCTACCGTCGAAGGTGTGGAGGGGAGGTGGCGATGGTCGAACGACCACGACATCCCAAGAAGGACATCGAACTGGTCATGCGCGGGGCAGAGGCGCGGGGATGGCGCTTCGCGAAGGGGAGGAAGTACTACAAGGCGTACTGCCCGTGCGGGGAACACCTGCACACGGTCCACTTGACGCCGTCGAACCCCTGGTACGTTGTGCATCTGAAGTATCGGCTCGCGCGGACGGGCTGTGAGGACAGGAGAACGTGATGACGAACTACCTCGTGCGGCTCGAGTGCGTGGCGCAACTCGGGGCAGCGGACGATCCGCGCGCAGCCCTCGCGGCGGACTTCGACGCCATCGCGGAAGCACTCTTCGACCTCGACGACGTCCACGACCAGGACCTGACCGCTGACCTGTCGACCGGCACGCTCACCTTCTCGATCGGTGTCGACGCAGACGACGAGTCCGGGGCGCTCGACCGTGCGCTCGGTGCTGTCCGGACCGCGCTGCACGTTGCTGGTCGCGGCACTCCCGGTTGGGAGCAGCACTACCGGATGCTGCGGCAGGAAGTCGGAGAAGCGCCGCTCGGAGCGCTCTAGGGGTGGCTCGGGAGCGTGCGACCGTTCATCGTCTCAGCGGCCGGGGTCACAACCAAGTGGCGACGCCGCCGTGCCCGGAGCAGGTCCCTCGCCGCGACTGGCTGTAGCTGTAGACACCGTCGACACACTGTGCCGTCGCTCCGGCGGGTGCGCTCGAAGCTGCTTCGGGTCGGCAGACCGTTGCGCCAGCGGAATTGACGTACGTGCCGTTGGAGCACGTCGGAGCTGCGGGAACTGCGGGAGCGACGTAGGTGCCGACCGTCGTGACCTGCGTCACCGGCGGGGTCGTCACGCGTTCGCTCTTCAGGACCCGACCGGACTCCACGCCATCGGTGTAGGTGATCGTGTAGGTCTTCGTGGTGACGCCCCGCACCCCGGGCGTCGTGACCGTCGTCGTCCCCTGCGCCAGCGTCGAGCTCTGCACCGTCGTGGAGCTGAACGGGATCCGTGAGGTCTCCGTCATCGCCTTGGTCGTGACCACCGGCGTTGGTGTCGGTGTGGGCGTCACCGTCGGCGTCGGTGTCAGGGACGTCTTCGGCTTCGCGGCCGTCGTCGCGCTCGGGGTCGTCGCGGCGGCGACCTGTGCCGGTGCGTCCGGCAACGGATGGGTCGCACCGTAGGCCGAGGTGGATCCGATCAGTGCGGCGAGAGCGATGCCCGCACCGATCGCGGCAGTAGCTCGCTTCCTCGGGATCCGGAGCCAAGTCGACCGCCGGAAGGCGACGGCGTAGAGCGTCGTGGGCAGGATGACGAGCGCGATCATCATCAGCATCCCCCAGACCCCGGTCGATGCGAAACCGGCGAGCGCGAGGACGGCGGTTCCGACGATGCCGACCCACGTGATGATCGGTACCCGCCGACGGGTACGTGGCGAACGCGGGCTTGTGGTCTGGCGGGGGTTCGGCACTGAGCTCCTATGCATGGCGAGGACCGCTCAAGTGTCCTGGAGACAGCTCCGCCGCCCCATCCCCAGTTTTGGGTGGTGTCGATCGCGCGCTGCGCCCGTTCGCTCGTGGTGCGAGGTTGATCACTCGGTGCGCCGAAACAACCTCGCACCGAGCGTGCAACCGTGCACCAGCCGACGAAGCGCGGGGCAGAAGGAAGATGAGAGGGGATGACGGGAATCGAACCCGCGTAGCCAGTTTGGAAGACTGGGGCTCTACCATTGAGCTACATCCCCGCGCCTGCGCACCAGGCGCAGCCCGACCATCGTAGCGGACGAACGAGCACCGACATGCCGACGCGCGTCATCCCGAAGCCGGGCGCCGGTGCCGAGCGCACCATCCGCTGGTCGCGGGTGGTCTCGTACGTGCTGGTGGTCCTCGCCGCCGCGGTGCTGTCCCTGCGTCCCGACCTGTTCGGTGACCCGCAGTCGCAACCCGCGCACGCACTGCTGCACGTCTGGCGGATCGTCGTCGGACTGTTGCTCGCGGTGGCTGCCCTCGGGGTCCAGGTGGCCGTCGGGATCCGGTGGCGGCGGGGTCTGCGACGCGCCGCGGAGGACGACTGAGCAACCCCCGGGAACAGCGCGCCGTCGGACCGCTAGACTCACCGGGGTCGCATGCGCCCCTCGGCGTGCGCGGCTGATCCCTGGCACGAAGCAACGGGGCGTAGCTCAGCTTGGTAGAGCGCCCGCTTTGGGAGCGGGAGGTCGCAGGTTCAAATCCTGTCGCCCCGACCAGGTCCTCCGAGCACCACCGACCACACGAACGTCAACCAACAGGAGAACATCCCTTGGCCACCAGCACCGTCGACAAGGTGAGCGACACCCGCGTCAAGCTCACCGTGAACGTGACGCCGGACGATCTCAAGCCGAGCATCGACCACGCCTACAAGCACATCGCCGAGCAGATCAACATCCCCGGCTTCCGCAAGGGCAAGGTCCCGCCGGCGATCGTCGACCAGCGCGTCGGCCGCGGCGAGGTCCTGAACCACGCTGTCGGTGACGCCATCGACAACTTCTACCGCCAGGCGGTCGAAGAGCAGGAGCTGCGCATCCTCGGCCGTGCCGAGGCCGACGTCGCCGAGCTGCCGAACGTCGCGGACTTCACCGGCGACCTCGTCCTCACCTTCGAGGTCGACGTCCGCCCCGAGTTCGACCTGCCGGACTACTCCTCGTACGAGCTCACCGTCGACGCCGTCGAGGTGTCGGACGACGAGATCGAAGAGGAACTGCAGAACCTCCGCACCCGCTTCGGCACGCTCGTGACGGTCGACCGTCCGGCGAAGACCGGCGACTTCGCGCAGATCGACCTCACCGCCAGCATCGGCGACGACGAGGTCGACTCGGCCACCGGCGTCTCCTACGAGATCGGCTCCGGCGACCTGCTCGAGGGCATCGACGAGGCGCTCGAGTCCCTGACCGCCGGTGAGTCGACGACCTTCGAGTCGAAGCTCGTCGGTGGCGACCGCGAGGGCGAGACCGCTCAGATCGCCGTCACCGTCACCGCCGTCAAGGAGCGCGAGCTCCCCGAGGCCGACGACGAGTTCGCCCAGATCGCCAGCCAGTTCGACACCATCGACGAGCTCAAGGCGGACCTGAAGGAGCAGATCGCGAAGTCCAAGACCTTCGGTCAGGGCGCCGCGGCTCGCGACAAGCTCGTCGAGAAGCTCACCGAGGACGTCAACATCCCGATCTCGGAGCAGCTCATCGCCGATGAGGTGCACCGTCACCTCGAGCAGGAGAACCGCCTCGAGGACGAGGAGCACCGCAAGGAGGTCTCCGAGTCCAGCGAGACCGCCTTCCGCTCGCAGATCCTCCTCGACGCGATCGCCGAGAAGGAAGAGATCCAGGTCTCGCAGGAGGAACTGACCCAGTACCTCATCCAGGCCGCCGCGCAGTACGGCATGGAGCCGGCCGAGTTCATCAAGGTCATCGACCAGAACGGCCAGATCCCCGGCATGGTCGGCGAGGTTGCCCGTTCGAAGGCGGTCGCGACCGTCCTGTCCAAGGTGACCGTGAAGGACACCAACGGCGACGCAGTCGACCTGTCCGCCTTCACGGCGGGCGTCGCGCAGGAGCCGGCAGGGGACGCCGAGTAACGATCTCGACGCCACCAGCATGCAAGACGGGAGGCACGGTGCCAGCTGGCACCGTGCCTCCCGTCTCGTGTTTTCCGCACCACCGCATTGCTGTCGGCGAACAGACGAGAACTGGTGCGTTGCACCCGATAAGTTCGACAACAAGCGACAACTGAACGGGAGCTTTTCCATGGCCGAAGCAACACTGAACCCCAGTGTTTTTGACCGCCTTCTGAGAGACCGGATCGTGTGGCTCGGCTCCGAGGTCCGCGACGACAACTCGAACGAGATCGCAGCCAAGCTGCTGCTGCTCGCCGCCGAGGACCCTGAGAAGGACATCTACCTCTACATCAACTCGCCCGGTGGTTCGATCACCGCCGGCATGGCGATCTACGACACGATGCAATTCGTCCCGAACGACATCGTCACCGTGGGCATCGGCCTCGCCGCGTCGATGGGACAGTTCCTGCTGTCCTCCGGCACGCCCGGCAAGCGCTACATCACGCCGAACGCGCGCGTGCTGCTTCACCAGCCGTCCGGTGGCTTCGGCGGCACCGCTGCCGACATCCAGACGCAGGCCAAGGTCATCCTCGACATGAAGCAGCGCATGGCGGAGCTCACGGCCGAGCAGACCGGCAAGTCGGTCGAGCAGATCCTCAAGGACAACGACCGCGACAACTGGTTCACGGCGCAGGAAGCGCTCGAGTACGGCTTCGTCGACCACCTCCGCGCCTCGAGCGCCGAGGTCATCGGCGGTGGTGGCACCGTCGGCGACGGCGAAACGCCCACCAGCGCAGCCGAGCCCGACGCCCAGTCCTGATCACCACCGAAGAAAAGGAAACGAGAATGCATCTCCCCATGCTCGGTGGCGCGCAGAACGTCCCGGCTCCGTCCAATCGGTACATCCTGCCGAGCTTCGAAGAGCGCACGGCCTACGGCTACAAGCGCCAGGATCCGTACGCCAAGCTGTTCGAGGACCGCATCGTGTTCCTCGGCGTGCAGGTCGATGACGCGTCGGCTGACGACGTCATGGCCCAGCTGCTCGTGCTCGAGTCGATGGACCCCGACCGCGACATCGTGATGTACATCAACTCGCCCGGTGGCTCGTTCACCGCGATGACGGCGATCTACGACACGATGCAGTACATCCGTCCGCAGATCCAGACGGTCTGCCTCGGACAGGCTGCCTCGGCCGCGTCGGTGCTCCTCGCCGGTGGCACCCCCGGCAAGCGCCTCGCGCTGCCGAACGCCCGTGTGCTGATCCACCAGCCCGCGACCCAGCAGGGTGGCGGTCAGGCGTCCGACATCGAGATCCAGGCAGCGGAGATCCTCCGCATGCGCACCTGGCTCGAGGAGACGCTGTCGAAGCACTCCAACAAGACGCCGGAGGAGATCAACCACGACATCGAGCGCGACAAGATCATGTCCGCGCAGGAAGCCGTGGAGTACGGCCTGATCGACCAGGTCCTCACCAGCCGCAAGAACCTGCCGGCGCTCGTCAAGTAGCACCAGCAGGAACGACGAAGGCCCCGCACCGAACGGTGCGGGGCCTTCGTCGTTGTGTTGCGGCTAGTCGTCGGAGTCGTCGGACTCCGGGGCCGGCTTGCGGCGCAGGAGCAGCAGCACCGCGACGACCACCCCGACCAGCACGACGCCACCGGCGCCGATCCAGATCGCGTCGGACGCCGCCGAGTCGCTCGACCCCGAGGCGGTGCCGGTGGTGGTGTCCGAGCCGGCGTCGTCGTCACCAGCGGTGGCGCAGGTCGGGGGCTTCGCCGCGCCGGCGGCCGGAGTGAAGCCCGACGGTGCCTTCCAGGTGAAGGGGTACTCGTCGGACACGGTGTGCCCGTCGGCGGAGACGATCTGCCACTCGACGGTGTACTTGCCCGAGTCGCCGAGCGCTGCGGTCGTGGTCATCGACGGCCCCTCGACGTCGACGCAGCCGTCCTCGTAGTACTTGCCGTCCGGGCCGACGATGCGGAACGCGAACCCGGACCCCGAGTCGCCGATGTCGAGCAGCTTGTCGTTCGTCGTGATGTCGAAGTTCTCCGGCAGCTCGGTCAGGGTGCCGCCGACCTCCGGGTCGGACGAGATCAGGTAGTTGTGCGCGCTGGCCGGACCCGCGAGCCCGAGGACTGCGCCACCGGCGATCGCGACGGCCGCGGCGGTCCCGGCCACGAGCCTCCAGGCAGAGGACCGTGACCGGGACCGACGCGAGCCGCGCTGCGTCACTTGGCGGAGCTCCGACGACGCGTGCCGGCGACGGCGACGACCAGGGCGACGGCGCCGAGCACCAGGCCGCCGAGGCCGAGGAAGCGACCGACCAGGTCGGGGTCGTTCGAGGCGGTCGAGCCGGCGGCCTCGGCCGTCGGGGTCGCGGCGATCGGGTCACCGTCGTCGTCCGTCGCCTCGGCGGCCGTCAGCGTGATCGAGGGTGCCGGGTGCTCGGGCTCGGCTTCGCCGGCCTTCTGCTCCTGGTTCCACTCGACGCTGCCCTTCTCGCAGGTCTGGATCGCGGGGAACTCGACCAGGTCACCGGCCTTGCCGTCCGGCAGCGAGAACGAGAGCGCGAAGGTGTCGCGCTCATCGGCGGGCAGGGGGGTCTTCGCGGTGTACGTGACGCTGGTGACGCGCTCGGCGGCCGTCTCGGCGTGGTCCTCGTCGGATGCCGAGGCCGAGGGGTCGGTGTAGGGCTCGGTCGCCTTCGTGATCGTCCAGTTCGGGTTCACGGTGGGCGTGACCTCGATGACGGACGCCGGCACCTGGAACTGGATCTTCGTCGTGGGGGAGCCGTCGCAGCCGTGCGGGACCGAGAAGGTCGCCGTGGTGTACGAGTTCGCTGCGGTCGACGTGGCCGTGGCGGACACGTGCGCGCTGGCCGCCGTGGCACTGCCGAGGACGATGACGGCTGCGACACCGAGGGTGACGGCGCCGCCGGCGGCGAGACGCTTCTGCATGGGGTTCCTTCCGGGGTGGTTCTGCACCTGCTGTTCTACAAGATGTAGAGAAGTCCGGATCACCGTAGCAGGCTCGCACGCCCTGGGCGAACGCGCGGGCGGATTCCGGAGGGGCATCGCGGTCGGTGTCACCGGTTGCGGTTAGGCTCGTGTCCACGACGAGGTGCCCACCAGCAGCGGTGCACCAGCGGTGGTGCGACAGCGCGGCCGGCATGTCCAATCAGGGAGGCACGGGAATGGCACGCATCGGAGAGAGCGGCGATCTCCTCAAGTGCTCGTTCTGCGGCAAGAGCCAGAAGCAGGTCCAGCAGCTCATCGCCGGACCGGGCGTCTACATCTGCGACGAGTGCGTCGAGCTCTGCAACGAGATCATCGAGGAACGTCTGGCCGAAGCCGGCGAGGACACCTCGAGCGGGGACTTCGAACTGCCCAAGCCGCGGGAGATCTTCGACTTCCTGCAGGAGTACGTCATCGGGCAGGACCCGGCGAAGCGCGCCCTCGCCGTGGCCGTCTACAACCACTACAAGCGCATCCGGGCGCAGGGCCAGATCACCGCCGCCGAAGACCGCGACGACATCGAGATCGCCAAGTCGAACATCCTGCTCATCGGCCCGACCGGCTGCGGCAAGACGTACCTGGCGCAGACCCTGGCCAAGCGCCTCAACGTGCCGTTCGCCGTCGCGGACGCCACCGCCCTGACCGAGGCCGGCTACGTCGGCGAGGACGTCGAGAACATCCTCCTCAAGCTCATCCAGGCCGCCGACTACGACGTGAAGCGTGCCGAGACCGGCATCATCTACATCGACGAGGTCGACAAGATCGCCCGCAAGGCCGAGAACCCGTCGATCACCCGCGACGTCTCAGGCGAAGGCGTGCAGCAGGCGCTGCTCAAGATCCTCGAGGGCACGGTCGCCTCGGTCCCGCCGCAGGGCGGCCGGAAGCACCCGCACCAGGAGTTCATCCAGATCGACACGACGAACGTGCTGTTCATCGTGGCGGGTGCGTTCGCCGGGCTCGAGGACATCGTGTCCTCGCGCGTCGGCAAGCGCGGAATCGGCTTCGGGGCGCCCCTGCACAGCGCGACCGACCACCAGGACCTGTACTCCGAGGTGCTGCCGGAAGACCTGCACAAGTTCGGTCTGATCCCCGAGTTCATCGGTCGTCTGCCCGTCGTCACCACGGTGTCGCAGCTCGACCAGGCGGCGCTCATGCAGATCCTGACCGAGCCGAAGAACGCGCTGGTCAAGCAGTACCAGCGGATGTTCCAGATCGACGGCGTGGAGCTCGAGTTCGACCAGGGTGCGCTCGAGGCCATCGCGGACCTCGCGGTGCTGCGCCAGACGGGTGCCCGCGGGCTCCGGGCGATCCTCGAAGAGGTCCTCGGCCCGGTGATGTTCGACGTCCCGTCCGACGACGACGTCGCCCGCGTGGTGATCACCCGCGAGTCCGTGCTCGAGAACGCGGCGCCGACGATCGTGCCGCGGCCTCGGGCCAAGCGCGTCGAGAAGTCGGCGTAGCCCTCCGGAACCAACGAACGGACACAGCACCACGGGATTCCGTGGTGCTGTGTCCGTTTCGTGGTGCGATGCGCGCGGCGGCGTGCGCCGGCGCGCCTACTCGAGCCCGCGGCGGCGCAGCAGCGGGCCGACCTCGGCGTCGCGGCCGCGGAAGTCCCGGTACGCCTCGAGCGGGTCCTTCGCCCCGCCGACCCCGAGCAGGCGTTCCGCGAAGCGTCGACCGGCCGCACGGTCCAGCCCGCCGTTGTCGCGGAACCACTCCACCGTGTCGGCGTCGAGCACCTCGGACCAGATGTACCCGTAGTACCCGGCGTCGTACCCGCCCGAGAACGTGTGTGCGAAGTACGTCGACGAGTAGCGCGGCGGCACGGCCTCGACCGCGATGCCGGCGGCGGCCAGGGCGTCCCGCTCGAAGTCCTCGACGGACGTCACCGCCGCGGCGTCGGCTGCCGACAGCCGGTGCCACGCCTGGTCGAGCAGTGCGGCGGCGAGGTACTCGGTCGTGCCGAAGCCTTCGTTGAACCCCTCGGACTCGCTGAGCCCCAGGACGAGCTCGGGCGGCAGGGGTGCTCCGGTCTCGTGGTGCTTCGCGTAGTTCGCCAGCACGGACGGCCACGACAGCCACATCTCGTTCACCTGGCTCGGGAACTCGACGAAGTCCCGCTCGACGTTCGTGCCGGAGAACCGCGGGTAGGTGGTGCGGGCGATGAGGCCGTGGAGGGCGTGGCCGAACTCGTGGAAGAGCGTCTCGACCTCGTCCTGGATGAGCAGGGTGGGGGAGCCGGCGGACGGCTTCGCGACGTTGAGGTTGTTGACCACGACGGGCAGGGTGCCGAGCAGCTCGGACTGCTCGACGACCGGGTTCATCCACGCGCCGCCGCGCTTGCCGTCGCGCGTGTAGAGGTCGAGCAGGTACAGCCCGACGGGCTCGCCGTCGTCGCCGGTGACCTCGAAGACCCGGACCTCGTCGTTGTAGCCGTGGAGGTCCGGGCGCTCGGTGAAGCTCAGACCGTACAGGACACCGGCGGCGTGGAAGACCCCGTCGTGCAGGACCCGGTCGGCCTCGAAGTACGGGCGGAGCGCGGTGCTGTCCGCGGCGAACTGCTCGCCACGCAGGATCTCGGTGGCGTACGCCCAGTCCCACGACTCGATGTCGAACCCGACCGTGCGCGACCGGACCGCGCGTTCGTCGTCGGCGTTCCGGGCGGCGGCGCCGACGAGCGAGGACAGCAGCCCGTCGACGGCCTCGGGGGTCTTCGCCGTTTCGTCGGCGGTCACCACGGCGGCGTGGTTCGGGAACCCGAGCAGCTCGGCGCGTTCGGCCCGCAGCCGGACGATGCGGAGCAGCACCTCACGGTTGTCGTACTCGTTGCCGCGACGACCGCGGGCGAGCGAGGCGCGCATGATCCGCTCACGCAGGTCGCGGTTCGCCAGCGAGGACAGCCACGGGTGTCCGGTGTAGAGCGGCAGCGTGATGAGCCAGCCGTCGAGGCCCCGGTCGGCGGCAGCGGCGGCCGCGGCGGACTTCGCCCCGTCGTCGAGCCCCTCGAGCTCGTCCTCGCTCGTCACGTGCACGGCAGAGTGGTTGGTGTCCTCGAGCAGGTTCCGCTCGAAGGTCGTCGTGAGGGTCGAGAGCTCCTGGTTGATCGCGGTCAGACGCTCCTTGCCCGCGTCGTCGAGGCCCGCGCCCGCCAGGGTCATCTCGGCGTGGGTCCGCTCGACCAGGCGCAGCGCCTCACCGGTCAGCCCGGCGGCTTCGGCACCGTCGAGCACCTCCTGCACGCGGGCGTACAGGCGGGAGTCGAGCGTGATCGCGTCACGGTGGGCGGCGAGGAGCGGGGAGACCTCGGACTCGAGGTCGTGCAGCTCCGAGGTCGAGTCGGCCGACGACAGCGTGAAGAACACGTGGCTGACGCGGGTCAGCAGCTGCCCGGATCGCTCGAGTGCGACGAGGGTGTTCTCGACCGTCGGGGCGTGCGGGTCGGTGGCGATGGCCTCGACCTCGGCGCGCTGCTCGGCCATGCCGGCCTCGAACGCCGGTCGGTAGTGCTCGAGTCGCACGTCGCCGAAGGGCGGCAGGGCGTAGGGGAGGGTGCTCGGGACGTCGAACGGG
Source organism: Curtobacterium sp. MCLR17_051 (assembly GCF_003234395.1). Lineage (NCBI taxonomy): Bacteria > Bacillati > Actinomycetota > Actinomycetes > Micrococcales > Microbacteriaceae > Curtobacterium > Curtobacterium sp. MCLR17_051. Next base: position 57,020 of record NZ_QKTA01000011.1, on the reverse strand, counting down.
GTTGCCATCTGCCCACCCTATGCACGGGTGCTGGAGTCCGTTCCTTCCCATGACACCCGGACTGGGAAGCGGGATCGGGCGTCCCTGGTCGAAAGAACGTACCCGGTACGCCCGGAACGACCAGGCACGCCCGGAACGGCCCGGCGAGCGCACCGGCGCCCGGCGCGACCAGCGGACGGACGGGAGGCCCGTGGCGGCGCCGCCACGGGCCTCCCGTCCGCTCGCTGGTCGCGTGTCAGCGCATCGCAGCGTCGATCAGGGTCACCGCGGCACGACGCGCGTGCGCGGCCGGCGCCGTGGTGCCGGCGATGGCCGCGGTGGTCTGCGCGCCCTCGGCGAGCAGTGCGAGCTGCGCGGCGAGTTCCTCGGCGTGCTCGGGGTCGGCGACGACCTCGGCGGTGAGGCGCTGCACGAACTGCTGGAACGAGTCCTTGTGCGCACGCGCGATCTCGGCGACGGCGGGCGAGGTCGCACCGAGCTCGCCGAACGCGTTGATGAACCCGCAGCCGCGGAACGTGTCGTCGCCGAACCACGACTCCAGGAAGTCGTAGACCGCCAGGAGCTTGTCGCGCGGGCTGGTCGCAGCCTCGACTGCGCCGTGCACGCCCTGCTCCCACATGTCGTGGCGGCCGGCGAGCACCGCGGCGATGAGCTGCTCCTTGCCGGGGAACGCCGCGTACAGCTTCTTGAGGGAGACCCCTGCGCCCGTGCGGATCTCGTCCATCCCCACGGACTGGATCCCGCGCGTGTAGAACAGCTGGTCCGCGACCTCGACGATGTGTGCTCGGACGTCCGGCTCGACGGTGCTGGTGGCCATGTGTGTACCCCGTTCCCTGAGTGTTCACCGTTCTCGACTTGCGCCGGGAACGGGCGTTCTCTACTGTAGTCCACATCGGCGGAGAACGATCGTTCTCCGCGATACTCAGGGAAGGAACGATCATGGGTGCCATCACCGTCGGAACCGAGAACAGCGTCGACATCGAACTCCACTACGAGGACAAGGGCCAGGGGCAGCCGATCGTGCTGATCCACGGCTTCCCCCTCGACGGCAACTCGTGGGAGGGGCAGGTCCCGATGCTCCTCGAGGCCGGCTACCGCGTCATCACGTACGACCGCCGTGGCTTCGGCCAGTCCTCGCAGCCGTCCACCGGCTACGACTACGACACCTTCGCCGACGACCTGCACACGGTCCTGACGACCCTCGACCTGCGCGAGGTGATCCTCGTCGGCTTCTCGATGGGCACCGGCGAGATCGCCCGCTACATCGGCCGCCACGGTGAGGACCGGATCGCGAAGGTCGCGTTCCTCGCCTCGCTCGAGCCGTTCCTCGCCATCACCGAGGACAACCCCGACGGCGCCGGCCCGATGTCGTTCTTCGAGGGCATCGCCGCCGACGTGGCGAAGGACCGTTACGCGTACTTCACGAACTTCTACCAGGACTTCTTCAACCTGTCGGAGAACCTCGGCACCCGCATCTCCGAGGAGCAGGTCCGCAACGCCTGGAACATCGCGGCCGGCTCCGGCTCGATCGCGTCCGCCGCAGCACCCTTGACCTGGCCGACCGACTTCCGTCAGGACATCCCGAAGGTCACCGTCCCCGCCCTGATCGTGCACGGCACGTCGGACAACATCCTGCCCATCGACGCCACCGGCCGACGCTTCACCCAGGCACTGCCCGCGGCGGAGTACGTCGAGATCGAGGGCGCCCCGCACGGCCTGCTCACCACGCACACCGCCGAGGTGAACGAGGTCCTGCGCACCTGGCTCGCCGAGTCCTGATCCCTCGGCGATCACGCGGGCGCTCCCCGGCGGGGGCGCCCGCATCGTGAGCACGAATGGTCGGGTTCCCACCGGGGACCCGACCATTTCTGCACTCCAAGCGAACCGCTCGCCGCGCGCTAGTCCTCTTCGCCCGCGTCGTCGGGGTTCGTCACCTGGGCGTGCCCGAGCGCGTCGAGGTGGATCGAGGTGCCGTCGTCGAGCTCGACGATCGGCTTGCCCTCCAGGAACGTCAGCGTCCATCCCCACGTCGCCGTGTCGACGGACTCCGCCGCGAGCTCGTCCTCGACCCCGCGCACGGCGACGACCATCGTCTCGGGCAGTCGCGCAGGCGGCTCCCCACCCACGTTCCAGCGTGTGCCCAACTGCATCCGTGCCTCCAGTCCGGTGGTTGACGGGCCGGGTCACCAAGGCGACCCGGCCCGGACAGGCGACGTTACGCCTGCTGTTCCTCGAGCTCGATCTCGGTGACGGCGAGCTCGTCGCCGTCGACGAACGACAGGTTCTCGATGCGGCCGACGGCCGCCAGGTCGACCGCCGCGCGCTCGATGAGCACCCGCGTCTCGGCGGGCGCCGCGACGACCGCACGCGTCACGGGCGTCTTCTGGGACGCCTTCGCCGCCGTCTTCGCCCCGCGGATCCCGATGAGCGCCTGCCCGACGGCCGCGAGCAGCCCGGTGGGGGCCGCGTCGGTCGGCAGGTCGGCAGCGGTCGGCCAGGAGGCCCGGTGCACGCTGGTGTCGTGGGTCCAGGCCCACACCTCCTCCGTCGCGTACGGGAGGAACGGTGCCAGCAGGCGGAGCAGCACGTCGATCGCGCCGCGCAGCGCCAGGACCGCGCTCGCCTGCGTCTCGTGCGTCGCGTCGGACGCGGTGCCGTAGGCGCGCTCCTTCACGAGCTCGAGGTAGTCGTCGCAGAACGTCCAGAAGAAGCGCTCGGTGATCTCGAGGGCACGGGCGTGGTCGAACCCGTCGAACGCCGCGGTGGCCTGCTCGACGACCGCACCGAGCTCGGCGAGCATGTCGACGTCGAGCGCCTCGGTGACGCTCGTGGCGCCCTCGGGCAGCGGGAAGCCGTAGACGAACTTCGCCGCGTTGAGCACCTTGATCGCCAGACGGCGGCCGACCTTGATCTGCTTCGGGTTCTGCGGGTCGAACGCCGCGTCGGTGCCGAGCTTGGACGAGGCCGCCCAGTAGCGGACCGCATCGGCGCCGTGCTGCTCGAGGATCGACAGCGGCGTGACGACGTTGCCCTTCGACTTCGACATCTTCTTGCGGTCGGGGTCGACGATGAAGCCGGAGATGGAGGCGTGCTTCCACGGCACCACGTCGGCCTCGAGCTGGCTGCGGAGCACGGTCGTGAACAGCCAGGTGCGGATGATGTCCTGCGCCTGGGGGCGGACGTCGTACGGGTACACCAGATCGTAGAGCGCCGGGTCGGTCTCCCACTTGCCCGCGAGCTGCGGGGTGAGCGACGAGGTGGCCCAGGTGTCCATGACGTCGAGTTCGCCCTGGAACCCGCCGGGCACGCCGCGCTGGTCCTCGGTGAAGCCGGGGGCGGGCTCGGAGGCCGGGTCGACGGGCAGTTGTGCCTCGGTCGGCACGATCGGCTGGTCGAACACCGGGTTGCCGTCGGCGTCGAGCGGGTACCAGACGGGCAGTGGCACGCCGAAGAAGCGCTGGCGCGAGATGAGCCAGTCGCCGGACAGGCCACCGACCCAGTTGTCGTAGCGCACCCGCATGAAGTCCGGGTGGAACGCGATCTCCTCGCCGCGCTGGCGGAGCGTGCTCTTCAGCTGCTCGTCGCGCGCGCCGTTCACGATGTACCACTGGCGGGTCGACACGATCTCGAGGGGCTTGTCGCCCTTCTCGAAGAACTTCACCGGGTGCTGGATGGTCTTGACGTCACCGATCAGCTCGCCGGACTCGGTCAGCGCGTCGACGACGACCTTCTTGGCCGAGAACACGGTCTTGCCGGCCATCTCGGCGTAGAGCTCCCGGCCCGTCGCGGACTCGATCCAGGCGGGCTCGTCCGAACGCACGCGGCCGTCGAAGCCGATGATCGCGCGGTTCGGCAGCTGCAGCTCGCGCCACCACACGACGTCGGTGGTGTCACCGAAGGTGCAGACCATCGCGATGCCGGCGCCCTTGTCCTTCTGCGCCAGGTGGTGTGCGAGCACCGGGACCTCGACGTCGAACAGGGGGGAGCGGACCGTGGTGCCGAAGAGGTCCTGGAACCGCTCGTCGTCCGGGTGCGCGACCAGGGCGACGCAGGCCGGCAGGAGCTCGGGGCGGGTGGTCTGGATGACGACGTCGTCGCCGCCGTCGGTGCGGTGGAAGGCGATGCCGTGGTACGCGCCGGGCATCTCCTTGTCCTCGAGCTCGGCCTGCGCGACCGCGGTGCGGAACGTGACGTCCCACAGGGTCGGGGCGTCGGCCTGGTAGGCCTCGCCGCGCTCGAGGTTGCGCAGGAACGCGCGCTGGGCGCTCGCCCGCGAGGTGTCGTCGATGGTGCGGTACGACTGGGTCCAGTCGACCGACAGCCCGAGCGTGCGGAAGAGCTCCTCGAACTGCTGCTCGTCCTGCACGGTCAGGCGCTCGCACAGCTCGATGAAGTTGCGGCGCGACACGGGCAGCTGGTCGGCGGCCTTCGAGGACTTGCCGTCCCCGCCCTCGAACGGCGGCGTGAACTCGGGGTCGTACGGCAGCGTCGGGTCGCAGCGGACGCCGTAGTAGTTCTGCACACGGCGCTCGGTGGGCAGACCGTTGTCGTCCCAGCCCATCGGGTAGAAGACGTGCTTGCCGCGCATGCGCTCGAACCGGGCCTTGAGGTCGGTGTGCGTGTACGAGAACACGTGCCCGATGTGCAGCGAGCCGGAGGCGGTGGGCGGCGGGGTGTCGATCGACCAGACGGCGTCACGGTGACCGGCGGCGTCGCGGTCGAAGCGGTAGGTGCCGTCCTGTTCCCAGACCGGCCCCCAGACCTGCTCCAGTCCGTCGACGCTGGGCTTCTCGGGCATGGGCTTGGTCATGGGTGTGCCTTCCGTACGTGTGTGCGGCACCGAGTCCGTGATGAGGTGCCTGAGTGTTCCGCGCCTGACGCGCGGTGCCCCAATCGTAGCGGCCGCGCACGCGCACGCAGGCGGACGAACCGGTCGGACGCGGCCATCACCGAGCAGCGCCTAGCACACCGAACTGTCGGACACGCCCGGAGCCTGCTAGTCTTCCTGGGTTTGTCCGGCGAGCGCAGGGTTCGCAGGAGCTGCAACGTCGCCGTCCGCCGGACGCCCGAAGGAAGCACCGCACCCCGGAGGAACGACTTGGCACCGAACAACGCACCCCACCCGCACGGCGATCGGCCGTTGCGCACGAAGGGCGCCGCGAAGCGCGCTCGTCGCGATCTGACGAAGGACGACGTCACCGTCGTCGAGGAGTCGCTGCTCAAGCGTGCCGTCGCGGCTGCCGCGCTCGGCAACGCCATGGAGTGGTTCGACTTCGGCATCTTCGCGTACCTGACGGTCACCATCTCGCAGGTGTTCCTGCCGCAGGGCGACCCGGCCGCGAACATCGTCGCCACGTTCGGTTTCTTCGCCGCAGCGTTCATCGTGCGCCCGATCGGCGGTGCCGTGTTCGGCCCGATCGGCGACAAGATCGGCCGACAGAAGGTCCTCGCGCTGACGATGATCCTGATGGCCGCCGGCACGCTCATGATCGGCCTGATCCCGTCGTACGACACGATCGGCTTCTGGGCCCCGGTCCTGCTGCTCGTCGCCCGCTTCGTGCAGGGCTTCTCGACCGGTGGTGAGTACGGCGGCGCCGCGACCTTCATCGCCGAGTACTCGCCCGACAAGCGCCGCGGCTTCATGGGCTCGTGGCTCGAGTTCGGCACCCTCGCCGGCTACGTGCTCGGCGCCTCGATCGTCACCGGCCTGCAGTTCGGCCTGTCCGAGGACGCCCTGCTCAGCTGGGGCTGGCGCATCCCGTTCATCATCGCGGGCCCCCTCGGCCTGATCGGCCTCTACCTGCGCCTCAAGCTCGAGGAGACCCCGGCGTTCCAGAAGCAGCAGGAGCAGGCCGCCGAGCGCGAGGGCCAGAAGACCCCGTTCCTCAAGCTCTTCGCCGAGAACTGGCGCTCGCTCATCATCTGCATCGGTCTGGTCCTGGTCTTCAACGTGACCGACTACATGCTGCTGTCGTACATGCCGACCTACCTCGAGCAGAACCTCGGCCAGAACGCCACGTTCGGCCTGATCCTCATCGTCATCGTGATGCTGCTCATGATGGTCGTCATCACCTTCGGTGGCCGGCTGTCCGACAAGTTCGGGCGCCGTCCGGTGCTCGCCGCCGGCTGCATCGGCTTCATCCTGCTGTCCTGGCCGGCCCTCAAGCTGGTCCAGACCGGCACCGGTGTCGGCGTCTTCGCCGGCCTGCTGATCCTCGGCGTCGTGCTGGTCACGTTCACCTCGACCATGCCGTCGACGCTGCCCGCGCTGTTCCCGACGATCATCCGCTACGGTGCCCTGGCGATCGCGTTCAACGTGTCGGTGTCGCTCTTCGGCGGGACCACCCCGCTCGCGACCGCCGCGCTCATCAACGCCGCGAAGGACGCCGGGTACGGCTGGGCCGAGGACATCCCCGCGTTCTACCTGATGCTCGCCGCCGTGATCGGCCTGGTCGCGGTGTACTTCACCAAGGAGACCGCCGCGAGCCCGCTCATGGGCTCCGGCCCGACGGTCGGCTCCGAGGACGAGATCGCCGGCGTGATCGAGGACTACAACGACCCGACGTCGGAGCTCGCGCAGTCCGACTGGGCGAAGGACTTCTCGACGAGCGAGATCCCGATCATCTCGGCCGACGCCCAGAAGGAACCCTCCGGTTCCTGACCACGGGGCCGCCCCGCGGCAACCCGGCCAGGAGGCCCGGTGCACGTTCCGTCTCGGAACGCGCCCCGGGCCTCCTGGCCGTTCAGGGCCGTCGGTGACGTCACGCGCGCAGCGACAGTCCACGGGCAGGAGCGCGCGTGGACTGTCGCTCAGTCCGTGAGGTCGGCTGCGGTCCCCGCTGCGGGGCCGGCTGCCAGCCGCTCCGCGGCGTGCAGCAGCCGCGCGGTCACCGGGTGCGCCGGGCGCGCGAAGACCTCGGCGGCGGGGCCGTGCTCGACGACCGCGCCGCGGTGCACCACGAGGACGTCGTCGGCCATCCGCCGGACCGCCCGCAGGTCGTGCGACACGAACACCATCGCCACGCCGGTCTCGTCGCGGAGCCGTTCGAGCAGCCGCAGCACGGCGTCCTGCACCGTGGCGTCGAGGGCGGTCACCGGCTCGTCGAGCACGATCACCTCGGGGTCGGTCGCCAGCGCACGGGCGATCGCGAGCCGCTGTCGTTGCCCGCCGGACAGGGTGCGGGGGGAGCGGGACCGCAGCACGGGGTCGAGGTCGACCTGCCGCAGGGCCGCGTCGACCCGGTCGCCGAGCGCACCGCGCGCCCGCCGTTCGTCACCGCGTGAGAACGCGTCGGCGAGGACCCGCTCCACGTTCCACCGTTCGTCGAACGTCGCGCCGGGGTCCTGCACGACGGCCGCGAGCCGGTGCCGTCGGGGGCGTCGCTCGCGCTCGGGCAGCGGGACCCACGGTTCGTCGTCGAGCGTGACCGTGCCGGCGTCGGGCGTCTCGAGCCCGAGGAGCATCCGCGCCAGCGTCGTCTTGCCCGAGCCCGACGCGCCGATCACCCCGAGCACCCGGCCGCGTTCGAGCCCGAACGACACGTCGTCGACCGCGAGCACCCCGTCGTACTCCCGCGAGAGCCCCTGCGCCGCGAGCACGTCCCTCGCACCGTGCGAGGTTGCCCGCTCGGTGCCGCGGCTGCCGATCGGCGCACGGTGCGGAGTCGTGCGGTCGGTGCGAGGTTGGCCGCTCGGTGCATCGTCAGACGGCTGCACGGAGCCATCGACCTCGCACCGGTCTGCGAGATCGGCACCGTGCGCCGGCGCGGGCGCAGCCGCCGCGGCAGCGCCGGCCGCGCGCACCAGCGCCCGGGTCGCGGGGTGCTGCGGCGCCGCGAAGACCTCGGCGACCGCGCCCTGCTCGACGATCCGGCCCTCGTGCACGACGGCGACCCGGTCGGCCCACCCCGCGACGAGCCCCAGGTCGTGCGTGATGACGAGCAGCCCGGCACCCCGGGTCTGCGCGCCACGCAGCTGTTCCATCACGGTGACGGCGACCCCGGCGTCGAGCGCCGTCGTCGGTTCGTCGGCGACCAGCAGCGCGGGGGACCCGATGGTCGCCGCGGCGATGAGGGCCCGCTGTCGCATCCCGCCCGACAGTGTCCCGGCGAGCCGGCCGTCGGTCGCGATGTCCGGGTCGAGGCCCACGGCGGCCAGGGCGTCGCGCACGGCGTCCACGCGCTCGGCCGCACGCATCTCGGTGTGCAGGCGGAGGCTGTCGGCGACCTCGCGCCCGACGGGGCGCAGCGGGTCCAACGCGCCCAGGGCCTCCTGGCCGACGTAGCCGACCCGTGATCCCCGCAGCCGGCGCCACCGCCGGTCCGTGTACCCGCCGACGTCGACGCCGTCGACCGTGAACACGTCGGCGTGCACGGCGGCGCCGGGCGCGGACAGACCGAGCACGGCGCGGGCGGTGACGGTCTTGCCGGAGCCGGACGCCCCGACCAGGGCAACGCACTCGCCGGCGTCGACGCGCAGGTCGACACCGTGCACGATCGGAGTGCCGCCGATGGCGACGGTGAGCCCGCGGACGTCGAGGACGGCGCTCACCGCGCGGCCCCGGTCCGTCGGATCGCCCGGCCGAGCACGGTGACGGCGGTCGCGAGCACCACGATCGCGAGTCCGGGGAAGGTGCTCATCCACGGCGCGGTCTGCAGGTAGGTGCGACCGTCGGCGAGCATCGCGCCCCACTCCGGCGCGGGCGGGGGCGTGCCGACCCCGAGGTAGCTCAGCGCCGAGGCCCACACGACCGCCTGCCCGACCCCGAGCGTGGCGACGGCGACGACGGGCCAGAGCGCCGTCGGCAGCACGTGCCGGACCACGGTGCGGGCGGGGAAGCGGCCGAGCAGCACCGCCGTCTCGACCACCTGCGAACCCCGGGCGGCGCGGACCAGGCCGCGCACGATCCGGGCGTAGCCGGGAGCGGTCGCGAACCCGACGGCGAGCACCGCCGGCACCGGACCCGGACCGGTCACGGCGATGACGACGAGGGCGACGAGCAGCAGCGGCAGGGCGAACGCGACCTCGGTGACGCGGCCGATGACGGCGTCGAGCAGGCGTCCGAGTCGTCCGGCCCCGGCACCGAGCCCGGCGACGACGCCGAGCAGGACGCCCACGCCGCCGCCGATCAGGGTCGCGGCGACGCCGACGACGAGCGATGCCCGGGTCCCCGCGACCACCCGCGCCAGGACGTCGCGTCCGGACTCGTCGGTGCCGAACGGGTGCGCGCCGCTCGGGGCGGCCAGGGCATCTGCGGGGTGCACCGCGAGTGGGTCCCCGCCGCCGAGCAGGGCGGGCCACACCGCCGCCACGACGGCGACCAGGACGACCACCCCCGCGGCGATGCCGCCGGCGCCGAGCGTCCCCCCACGGACGCGCTCGGTGCCGACGGCGGTCTGGTGGCCGGGCGCTCCGGTCTGGAGGCCCGGGTCGGCGATCCCGCTCACCGCGCGCCCGCCGGACGGCCGGGCCCACGGCGTCGTGCAGCACCGGGGCGCAAGGCCGCGTGCCGTGCGGTGCTGCGCGGGTCGACGGCACGCTCGACCAGGTCGGCCACGGCGAGCACGACGACGTACGCGGCCGCCGACACCATCGCGATGCCGGCGACGAGCGGCATGTCCCGCTGGGTGACCGCGGTGACCAGGGCACGGCCGATGCCGGGCAGGGCGAACACGGACTCGACGACCACGGCCCCGGAGACGAGCGACCCGAAGGCCCACGCGGACAGCGCGATCCCGGGCAGGGCGGCGTGCCGGAGCAGGTGCCGTCCGAACAGGCCGAGGCGGGTCTCGCCCCGACCTCGGGCGGCGAGTGCGAAGGCGGAACGCTGCGCGTCGACCACGCCGTCGCGCACGGTCTCGGCCAGGTACCCGGCGACCGGCACGGCCACGGTCAGCACCGGGAGCACCCAGCCGCGCGCGGTGCCGTCACTGACCGCCGGCACCCACCCCAGGGACGTGGCGAACACCACGATGAGCACGCTGCCGAGCCAGAAGTGCGGCATCACGCTCGCGGTGACGCTCAGGGCGCTGGTGAGCCCGGCGGCGATCCGGCCGCGCTGCGTCGAGGCCCAGGCGGCGACGATCGCCAGCACCCAGGCGACGACGAGGCCGGCGACCGCGAGCGTCAGCGTGACGGGCAGCTGCTGGGCGAGGAGCGTCGCGACCGGGGTGCGGAAGGCGTACGAGTCGCCGAGCTGCCCGGATGCCAGGCGTCCGAGGAACACCGCGTACTGCACCAGGACCGGCTGGTCGAGGCCGTACTCGTGGCGGACCTGGGCGACGGCCTCGGACGAGGCCTGCGAGCCCGGTCCGCCGAGGATCGCGAGCGCCGGGTCACCGGGGATGAGCCGGATCGCGACGAAGACGATCGTCGCGACGGCCCAGAGCACGCCGATGCCCCCGGCGAGCCGCCGGAGGGCCCACCAGACCCATCGCATCCGTGTCAGCGGTCGATCCAGGCGGTGCCGAACCAGGGCGTCGAGACCGGGGTGGTCCGGATGCCGTGCACGGCCGAGCGCACCAGGAAGTGGTTCTGCTGGTCGTACAGGGGGAGCACGGTGTCGCTCGCCAGGATCGCCTTCTGGGACTGCTCGTACAGGTCGGCGCGCTCGTCGGCGTCCGAGGTGCGGGCGGCCCGCTCGAGCAGCCGGTCGAGCGCGGGGTCGTCGAGCTGGGCGAGGTTCGCGAAGTAGCCCGACGGTGCCGGTTCGATGCTCGCGCTGTCGTACAGGATGCGCAGGACGTCGGGGCCGACCTTCGTGTACGGGGCGCTGACGACGTCGTACTCGTTCGCGGCGAGGGCGGCGTACCAGCTGGACAGGTCGAGTTCGTCGAGCACGACCTTGAACCCGACGGCCTTCTCGGACGCCTGGATCTGCTGGAACAGGCTGCGCTCGGCCGGCACCGACTGGTTCGTCGAGACGGGGAACGTCACGGTGAGCTGCTGGCCGTCCTTCTCGCGGATGCCGTCGGACCCGACCTTCCACCCGGCGTCGTCGAGGAGCTGCTTCGCCTTGGTGGGGGAGTAGTCGAACCGGCTCTTCTCGGAGTACGCGAGCGGCTCCGCGCTCGAGAGCACCGAGTACGAGCGCTTCGCAGTGCTGAGGAACAGCGACTGCAGGCCGGGGTCGATCTCGGCACCGGCGATGAAGGCCTGGCGCACCGCTTCGTCGCGGAACACCCCGTGACCGGAGTTCAGCTCGAGCCGGTTCGAGGCGCCGGGGCGCGGGGCGTCGAGGTCGCGGATGGAGCCCTTCGCCGACGCGGCCTTGAGCTGGTCGGGCTGGGCGTTGTCGATCACGTCGACCTGACCGGACTGCAGTGCGGCGTAGCGCGAGGTCGAGTCCGGCAGGAACCGCCACGTGATGCCGGACACGCGCGGCTTCGTCGCGCCCCAGTAGTCGGCGTTCTTCGTCAGGGTGACGCGGTCGCCGTGCTTCCAACCGGTGACCTCGAAGGGGCCGGTGCCGACGGGGGACTCGCAGTTCGTCGCCTGCTTGCGCTCGAGCGCCTTCGGGGACTCCATGCCCACCCAGGGCTGCGAGAAGGACTCGAGCAGCGCGCTGTCCGGCCGGCTCAGCGTCAGCGTGACGGTGCGCTCGTCGGTGGCGGTCGCCTTCGTGATGGACTGCAGCGCCAGGTAGCCGGTGCTCGAGGCGGTGGCCGGGTCCTGCACGTGCTCGATGTTCGCCACGACCGCGGCGGCGTCGAACGGGGTGCCGTCGGTGAAGGAGACGTCGTCACGCAGGGTGAACGTCAGGGTCTTCCCGTCGTCGCTCGTGCTCCACTTCGTCGCGAGTTCCGGCGTGGGCTTGCCGTCCTCGAGCCCGACGAGCTCCTCGATGTACTGCGTCGCCAGGAGTGCCTGCGGGTAGTTGCCGCCGACGTGCGGGTCGAGGCAGGTCGGTTCGGCGTCGCCGGAGGCGTAGGTGAGCGTGCCGCCCGCGACCGGGGTGCTGCTCCCGGTGCTCGTGCTCGGTCCGCTGCAGGCAGCGAGGACGAGCAGGACCGCCGAGGCGCCCGCGACGGCGGTGAGGGTTTTCTGTACTGAGTCCAAGATCATGGCTGACCGAGTCTAGCGGTTTACTGGGGCCCATGGACGAACCGATCCGCCGCGGTGGCCGACCCCGACGCTCGAGCGCCGAGGTGCTCGCGGACGCCGCCGCCGAGCTCTTCCTCGAGCAGGGGTACGGACGCACCACGGTCGACCAGATCGCCGCCCGCGCCGGGGTCAGCCGCGCGACGTTCTTCAACTACTTCCCGGCGAAGGCCGACGTGATGTGGCTCGAACTCGACGCCGCCGTCGCCGGTCTGCCCGGGTACCTCGCCGCCTCGAGCGAGCCGAGCGTCGTCCGGGCCGTCGAGCAGGCGCTCCTCGCCGCTGCCCGTGCCCACGACCCCGAACGGGTGCCGTGGGCCGTCGCGCAGGCCGAGGTGATGGGCATCGGGCCCGAGCTGGTGGCGGGCGTCGCGGTCCGGGTGACGGCGCAGCACGAGGCCGTCGCCGCCTTCGTCGCCGGCCGCACGGGGGAGCAGCAGCGCTCACTCTGGCCGCAGACGGTGTCCGGCGCGATGCTCGGTGCCGCCGCCGCGGCGTTCGGGGTGTGGGTCACCGACGGGGTCGGCCGCCGTGCGCTCGTCGAGTACGTCGCGGCGGCGCTCACCCCGGTGGTCGCGGGCCTCGACGCCCGCTGACACGCCGGCGTCTTCGCGCGACGCCGCCTCGACGGCGAGACGCCGTTGAATCCTGCGGCGTCTCGAGCACGTGGCGGCGTCTTGCTGACACGCCGGCGTCCCACGGGCCGCGCGCGGGGCGGTGGACGTGACGGGCGGCGGACGGGAGGCCCGTGGCGGCCTGGCACCGCGCCTCCCGTCCGACGCTCGGTCGCCCACGGAACACGCCGGCGTCTTCACCTGACGCCGCCTCGACGGCGAGACGCCGCTGAAACCGGCGGCGTCTCGAGCACATGGCGGCGTCTTGCTGACACGCCGGCGTCCTGCGACACCAGCCCGCCGGCCACCCACCCAGTCGACGCTCAGTCCGTGCGCAGGGTCCCCGCGCCCCCGGACGCCACGTCCGAAGCCGTCCCGTCCCGCACGACCTCGGGCACGTCGCCGTCGGTCGGCACCAGCGACTCGTCGCCCGGGTAGCTCAGGGTGAGGACGGCCTCCTCGATGTACGGGCTGTCCTCGAGCGACTGCTCGACGTCGCGCAACCGCACCGCCACGTGCTCCTCGGTCTCGTTGCCCGTCAGGTCGACGGCCGCGACGAGGTACACCCGCGACGGCCCCACGAACTCCAGGTGCAGGTAGGTGACCCGCTCGACCTGCGACCGGCCCAGCAGCTCGACGAGCACCGCGTTCTCGAGCTCCGGGGACGTGCTCTCGCCGAGCAGGAACCGGCGGTTGCGGTCGATCAGGACGATCGCGACGACCCCGAGCAGCACACCGATCGCGATGGAGCCGAGCGCGTCGAAGACCGCCAGCCCGGTGACCTGGTGCAGGAACACCCCGAGGAACGCCACGACCAGGCCGATCAGCGCCGCCGCGTCCTCGGCGAACACCGCACGGAGCGTCGGGTTCGACGACTGCAGCACGTGCCGCAGCACCGGGACCTTGCGCTTCGTCGCGGCACCGTGCGCCTGCCGGTACGCCTGCAGGAAGCTCGTGCCCTCGAGCAGGAACGCGACCCCGAGCACGACGTAGTTGAGCACGACGTCCTCGGCCGGCCCGGTGTCCCCGAACTCCGAGATGCCGTGGTAGATCGACACGATCGCACCGGCCGTGAACAGGCCGAACGCGGCGAACATCGACCAGATGTACGTCTCGCGTCCGTACCCGAGCGGGTGCGCGGTGTCCCGCTTCTTGCCGCCCCGTCGTTCCGCGACGAGCAGGAACACCTCGTTGCCGGTGTCCGCCCAGGAGTGCGCCGCCTCGGCCACCATCGAGGCCGAACCCGAGACGAGCGAGGCGACCGTCTTCGCGATCGCGACGAGCAGGTTCGCCCCGAACGCGATCAGGACGGTGACGAGTGACTCGGGGCGTTCTTCTGCGGGCATCACTCAAGCATGCTCCCGTCCGGTAAAGTCGTGTTCCACGAGCGTCGATCCGGCCATCACCGGGGAGCTTCCGGAAGAACGCGGAGCGCACCAGCGGCTCCGTCAGTAGAACCGGGCGGGTTCGGGACCGTCACCACCCCCGACACAGAGTGGTCGCACAGCGCACGTTGGGCGGCAAACGAGGTGGTACCGCGGAACCTGTTTCCGTCCTCGTGGAGATCGAGCGAACCCACAAGGAGTCCCGGTGCCGTACCCGTTGAACGCCGACGCCGATGGCGTCGTCCCCTCGCCGAGCTTCCCCGCCGTCGAGCGGGGCATCCTCGCCTTCTGGAAGCGCGACGACACGTTCCAGGCGTCCATCGACGCGCGACAGGGCTGCCCGGAGTGGACCTTCTACGACGGCCCGCCCTTCGCCAACGGCCTGCCGCACTACGGGCACCTGCTGACCGGCTACGCCAAGGACGTCTTCCCGCGCTACCAGACCATGCGCGGCAAGCAGGTGCACCGCCGCTTCGGCTGGGACACCCACGGCCTGCCCGCCGAGCTCGAGGCGATGCGGCAGCTCGGCATCACCGAGAAGCACGAGATCGACGCCATGGGCATCGACGTCTTCAACGCCGCCGCCAAGAAGTCCGTGCTGCAGTACACCGACGAGTGGCAGGAGTACGTCACCCGCCAGGCGCGCTGGGTCGACTTCGAGGACGACTACAAGACCCTCGACGTCACCTTCATGGAGAGCGTGCTCTGGGCGTGGAAGCAGCTCTGGGACAAGGGCCTGGCGTACGAGGGCTTCCGGGTCCTGCCGTACTGCTGGAACGACCAGACACCGCTGTCCAACCACGAGCTGCGCATGGATGACGACGTCTACAAGATGCGCCAGGACCAGTCCGTCACCGTCTCGTTCCCGCTGCACGGCTCGCGCGCGGACGCGCTCGAGCTCACCGGCGTGCGGGCACTCGCCTGGACGACGACCCCCTGGACCCTCCCGACGAACGCCGCGTTGGCAGTCGGTCCGGACATCGCGTACGCGGTCGTCCCGGCAGGGCCTGGAGGCGCGGCTGACGGTGGCGACGCCGGTTCCGTCTCCTACCTGCTGGCGTCCGACACCGTGGCCGCGCACGCGAAGGAGCTCGGCTACACCTCGGGCGACGAGGCGCTCGCCGCCGTCGCGCGCACGCTGACGGGCACCGAGCTCGACGGCGTCGAGTACGAGCGTCTGTTCGACTTCCTGGCCGACGCCGAGGGCTACGAGCACGCATGGCGCATCCTGGTCGCCGAGTACGTCGAGACCGGTGAGGGCACCGGCATCGTGCACCAGGCCCCGGCCTACGGTGCCGACGACCAGGAGGTCTGCGCCGCCGCCGGCATCCCCGTCGTGCTGTCCCTCGACGAGGGCGGCGTCTTCACGTCGCAGTTCGGCGAGGTCGCCGGCATGCTCTGGTCGGACGCGAACAAGCCGCTGACCAAGGCGGTCCGCGACGCCGGGCGACTGCTCCGCCAGGCGTCCTACGAGCACAGCTACCCGCACTGCTGGCGGTGCCGGAAGCCCCTCATCTACAAGGCCGTCTCGTCGTGGTTCGTCCGCGTCACCGAGCTCCGTGACCGCATGGGCCAGCTCAACCAGGACATCAACTGGGTGCCGGACAACGTCAAGGACGGCCAGTTCGGCAAGTGGGTCGGCAACGCCATCGACTGGTCGGTCTCGCGCAACCGATACTTCGGCACGCCGATCCCGGTGTGGCAGTCCGACGACCCCGAGTACCCGCGCACCGACGTGTACGGCTCGCTCGCCGACATCGAGCGCGACTTCGGTCGCCTGCCGGTGAACGCCGAGGGCGAAGTGGACCTGCACCGGCCGTTCATCGACGACCTGACGCGGCCGAACCCCGACGACCCCACGGGCAACTCCACGATGCGCCGGATCACCGACGTGTTCGACGTGTGGTTCGACTCCGGCTCGATGCCGTACGCCCAGGTGCACTACCCGTTCGAGAACCGGGAGTGGTTCGAGTCGCACAGCCCGGCCGACTTCATCGTCGAGTACATCGGGCAGACGCGCGGCTGGTTCTACGTCATGCACGTGCTCTCCACCGCGCTGTTCGACCGGCCGGCGTTCCAGAACGTCATCAGCCACGGCATCGTCCTCGGCTCGGACGGCCAGAAGATGTCGAAGTCGCTCCGGAACTACCCGGACGTCTCCGAGGTCTTCGACCGCGACGGCGCCGACGCCATGCGCTGGTTCCTGATGTCCTCCTCGGTGATCCGCGGCGGCAACCTCGTCGTCACCGAGGAGGGCATCCGCCAGGGCGTCCGCGAGTTCATGCTGCCGCTGTGGTCGACGTACTACTTCTTCACCCTGTACGCGAACGCCTCGGGCCCCGACGGGTACCGGGCCCAGCGCCGGACCGACTCGACCGACGTGCTCGACCGGTACCTGCTCGCGAAGACCCGGGTCCTCGTCACCGACGTCCGGACGCACCTCGACGCGCTCGACACCCCGCTCGCGGCCCAGGCCGTCCGCGACTTCGCCGACGTGCTCACGAACTGGTACGTCCGCCGCTCGCGCGACAAGTTCTGGACCGGGGCCGACGCGGACGCCGGCGCCGAGACCCGTGCGGCGTTCGACACGCTGTACACCGTGCTCGAGACCCTGAACCGGGTCGCCGCCCCGCTCGCGCCGCTCGTCACCGAGGAGATCTGGAAGGGCCTGACCGGCGGACGCAGCGTCCACCTGACGGACTTCCCGGACCCCGACGAGTTCCCCGCCGACGACGCCCTCGTCGACGCGATGGACCGCGTGCGCGACGTCGCCTCGAAGGGCCTGGCGCTCCGCAAGGCCACCGGCAAGCGCGTCCGCCTGCCCCTGGCCACGCTGACCCTGGTGGTGCCGGACCCGGCCGCGGTCGAACCGTTCGCCGACATCCTGCGCGACGAGCTCAACGTCAAGCGCGTGGTGCTCGAGGCCCAGGCCGAGGAGTCGCTGGCGCAGTACGGCATCGAGCGGAAGCTCACCGTCAATGCCCGCGTCGCCGGCCCCCGCATCGGCAAGCAGGTGCAGCAGGTGATCCCGGCCGCCAAGAAGGGCGACTGGACCGCGACCGACTCCGGCGTGACCGTCGGTGGCGTCGACCTGATCGAGGGCGAGTACTCGCTCGACCTCACCGTGGCCGACGCCTCGGTGGCCGTGGCGTTCCTCGACGAGGGCGGTTTCGTGGTGCTCGACACCGTGACGACGCCCGAGCTCGAGGCCGAGGGGCTCGCCCGTGACGTCGTCCGCGCCGTCCAGCAGGCCCGCCGCGACGCCGACCTCGACGTCAGCGACCGCATCGCCCTGACCCTCCGGGTGGACGACACGGCCGACGGCGCGGTCCGCGCGCACCAGGAGCTCATCGCCGGGGAGACCCTGGCGACGAGCGTCGAGATCGTGCCCCTCGGGGTGGACGACACCACCACCGACGTCGGTGACGGTGCGAAGGTATCCGTGGAGGTAGCACGCGCATGAGTGACCACGACCAGTACGACGACCACGAGGCGAACGAGGAGTTCGTCGGACACGACGAGCTCGACGGTCACGGTGTTGACGGGCGCGACGCGGACGGCATCCGGATCCCGGTCGGCCCCTCCGGCGACGCTCCGGCCGACGCCGTGCCCTACGGCGGCGACGACGACGAGGTCCGCCGCGTCGAGGCCGCCCTGTACGCCCGCATCGGCGAACAGGCCCCCGAGCGCCGGCTGACCGCCACGCGCCGCGCCGTCGAGCTGCTCGGCGACCCGCACCTGGCGTACCCGGTGATCCACGTCACGGGCACGAACGGCAAGACGTCGACCGCGCGCACCATCGAGAGCATCGTCCGGGCCCACGGTCTGCGGACCGGTCTGATGACGAGCCCGCACCTGGTGTCGATCCGGGAGCGCATCGTGGTCGACGGCCAGCCGATCGCGGCCGACCGGTTCGTCGAGAACTGGGACGACATCGCCCCGGTGCTCGAGATCACCGACCGCGAGCTCGCGGACAAGGGCGAACTCCCGCTGACCTTCTTCGAGGCGCTCACGGTGCTCGCCCTGGCATGCTTCGCCGAGGCCCCCGTGGACGTCGCCGTGATCGAGGTCGGCATGGGCGGCGAGTGGGACTCCACCAACGTCGTGCAGAGCCAGGTGTCGGTGTTCACGCCGATCGCCATCGACCACGCGAAGCAGCTCGGTGCCACGGTGGCCGAGATCGCCCGCACCAAGTCGGGCATCATCAAGCCGTCGTCCGCCGTGGTGTCGAGCCGGCAGGTCCCCGAGGCCCTCGCCGAACTCGAGCGCGCCGCCGAGCTCACCGAGTCCACCCTGGCCGTGGAGGGCACGGTGGGCCCCTTCGAGCCGGTACCTGACCGTCGCGAAGCGGCGGGCAGGCCGAGCTCGCAGGGATTCAGCGTCGTCGACGTCACCCCGGCCGTGGGCGGACAGCTCATCACCGTGCAGGGCATCGCCGGCCGCTACGACGACCTGTTCCTGCCGCTGTTCGGCCGGCACCAGGCCGAGAACGCCGCCGTGGCCATCGCGGCGGTCGAGTCGTTCCTCGGCCGCGGGGCCCAGGCCCTCGACGAGGACGTCCTGTCCGAGGGCATCGCCGGCACGACCAGCCCCGGTCGCCTGCAGCCCATCGCGACCGACCCGACCGTCGTCGTCGACGCCGCGCACAACCCGCACGGTGCGAAGGCCCTGGCCGAGGCGCTGCCGGTCGCGTTCCCGTCCGAGCACGTCGTCGGCGTCGTCGGGATCCTCGGCGACAAGGACGCCCGCGGGTTCGTCCGCGCGCTCAAGGACACCGTCGCCACGTTCGTCGTGACGCAGCCGCCGGGGGAGCGTGCGCTCGACGCGGACGAGTTCGCCCGGGTCGTCGTCGACGAGGTCGGTGAGGACCGCGTCGTCGTCGAGCCCTCCCTGGCGTCCGCACTGCAGGAAGCGCGCAGCCTGGCCGACGAGGCGGACGCCGAGGACGCCCTCGTGCTCGTCGCGGGCTCCATCGTGATGGTGGGCGCGGTCATGGACCTCGTGCACCGCGAAGGCGAGGCGAAGTGACGGACGCACCACGGGCCTCCCGGCCGGGCCGCGCACCGCGCACCCGGAAGCCGCGCCGCGAACGCGGGGCGCAGGAGAGCCTGCTCTCGATCACGCTCGTGCTCGAGGCGATCATGTTCTTCTTCCCCATGCTCGTCGTCTTCGGCAAGGGCACGCTGCCGCCCGCAGCGGCCTTCGGCGGGGGCATCGGCGCGATCATCGTCCTCGCAGCTGCCTCACGTCTGACGGGCAACCGGGCCGGTGTATGGTTCGGGTGGCTGCTGCAGGCGGCCATCCTCGCCACCGGGTTCATCGAACCGTTCATGTTCGCGGTCGCCGTGGTGTTCCTGGCGCTGTGGGTCTTCTGCTTCGTCAAGGGCGGTCAACTGGACCGTCAGAACGCCGCGCGCCGAGCGGCCATGGGCGAGGACTGACCACCACATTCGACCCCGAACACAGGGAGTACTGCGTGTCCGACTTCGAAGAGACCCTCGTCCTCGTCAAGCCCGACGGCGTCGCCCGCCAGCTGACCGGTGAGATCCTCCGCCGGATCGAGGCGAAGGGCTACGAGCTCGTCGACCTGAAGATGCTCACCGCGCCGCGTGACCTGCTCGACGCGCACTACGAGGAGCACCAGGGCAAGCCGTTCTTCGAGCCGCTCGTCGAGTTCATGCAGTCCGGTCCCGTCGTCGCCGTGCGCGTCGCCGGCAACGGTGCGATCGCGGGCTTCCGCTCGCTCGCCGGCACCACCGACCCGACCTCGGCCGCGCCCGGCACGATCCGTGGTGACCTGGGCCGCGACTGGGGCCTCAAGGTGCAGCAGAACCTGGTCCACGGTTCGGACAGCCCCGAATCGGCCGCGCGCGAGCTCGCGCTCTGGTTCGCCTGAGCGACGGGGACGACGTGACGAACAACGACCGACCCACCAAGAACGAGCGGCGTCAGCACGCCCGAGAGGTCGCACGCCAGCGCGCCGACGCCGAGAAGCGCCGCAAGCGCCGCAACAAGTGGTTCCTGCAGGGCGGCATCGGCCTGGGCATCGTGGCGATCGCCGCGATCATCGCGATCGTCGTGGTGAACGTGAACAACGCGCCCGTGGTGTCCGCAGCCGGGCCGAAGAACATGGCCACCGGCGCGATCCAGTTCACCGGCCAGGACGGCAAGGTCACCCCGGTGACCACGCCGGCCGTCTCCCCGACGGGCTCGGCCTCGCCGGTCCCGACGGCGAACAGTGACGGTGCCGTGACGGTCACCGAGTACGTCGACTGGGCCTGCCCGGTCTGCAAGCAGTTCGAGGCGGCCTACTCCGACCAGATCCTCGACAAGGTGAAGTCGGGCGACGCGACCCTGGCGATCCAGCCGGTGTCGATCCTCGACCGCAGCTACGCGGGCTCCCGCTACGCCAGCCGTGCCGCGAACGCCGCCATGTGCGTGGCGAACTACGCACCGGACAAGTTCCTCGACGTGCAGACGCAGTTCTTCGAGAACCAGCCGGCCGAGGGCACCAAGGGCCTGACCAACTCCGAGATCGCGAAGCTCGTCAAGGCGGGCGGCGCGACCGGTTCGGACCTGTCCCAGTGCCTGTCGTCCGAGCAGTTCAAGGGCTGGGTGACGAAGTCGACGCAGGCCGTCACCACGAACGAGGCGCTCGCGGGCACGCAGGGCTTCGGCACGCCGACCATCGTCGTCGACGGCAAGCGCCTGGACGACCTGAGCACCGTCATCACCGCGATCGACGCCGCGGCGAAGTAGCACTCCCCGAACGACCGACGGCCCTCGCTCCCATCCGGGAGCGGGGGCCGTTCGTCGTCGGGAGGGGGCTAGGACGCCCCGCCGTGCTCCCGGACGAAGGCCGCGAACGCGTCGACGTCGGCGAGGGATGCCGCACCGTCCGCGTTGTACTGCTCGCCGTCGACGATGATCGTCGGCGTGCTCGTGATCCCGTCGAGCGACGAGTTCGGCACCGGGTCGTTCATCGCCCGATTCGTGGCGTCGGCGACCCACCCGGCGAAGTCCTGCCGGGTGATGCACGGTGTCACGGCCGGGTCCGTCGCCCCGGCTTCGTGCGCGAGGGACGCCAACTCGTCGTTCGTGAGTCCGCGCGTGCTCTCCGAGGGCTGGTGGTCGTAGAGCGAGCTGTTGAAGGCCAGGAACGCGTCCGGGTCGTGGTCCGCGACGCACGCGGCAGCCGCAGCGGAGCGGGTCGAGTACCGCGATCCGAGCGACACGCGGTCGAGCAGCCCGAGCGGGTGCAGCTCGAGGGTGGCGGTTCCGTCCTCCACCCACTGCCGGATCCGGGGCATCTGGGCCGTCTCGAACTGGTTGCAGTACGGGCACATGTAGTCCGCGTAGATCGTGATCGCGGTCTTCGAGCCGTCCTGCTCGGTCGGCGTCGGGGTCCCGCCGTCGGGCACCGCTCGCGTCTCGACGGGCACGATCCTGCCGCGCACCCCGGTGAGCAGGACGCCGTCGCTCGCCGTGTTCCGTGGACCCGGCCCGGCGGGCTGCACGGAGTTCGCGAGCACCAGGACGACCACCGCGACCACCGCGAGGCCCGCGACGATGATCCCGATGATGCCGAGTGTGCGGAGGCGCCGGCGTCGAGACTGCTCTGCCGCCCGTGCCGCTCGCGCGCGTTCCCGTGCGGCGTCGCGGCGCGCCCTGCTGCTCTCGTGCTCGCTCATCGATCCCGAGCGTAGGGGCAGCGGGGACGGCTCAGAAGCTGGTGAGGACCGCGGGGAACTTGATGATGATCGTGACGATGATGACCAGGTAGTTCGCCAGCACGAACGCCCAGCTGAACGGCAGGAGCGACCGCCCGACACGCTGTGCCCCGGCGCCGAAGCGACCCTGGGCGGCGTTCCAGATCGTGAACACCCAGAACATCGGGATCGTCATCGACCAGACGAGCATGCACCACGGGCACAGCGCGCCGATGACGAACACGGTCTGCGTGAACAGCCAGGTCACGAACACCCACGCCAGGAAGACCCCGGCGTTGAAGACGATCCAGAACCAGCGCGAACCGTTCCGGAACCCGGCGAGCAACAGCACGGCGACGGCGATCGGGGCGACGAACCCCATGACGCCGAGCAGCGGGTTCGGGAATCCGAACAGGTGCCCCTGCCAGCTGGCCATCACGTCGGAGCAGTTGATGAACGGGTTCACGTCACAGCTCAGGACGGCCTTCGGGTTCTCGTACTTCGTGAACTCGTCGAGGACGAGCCGGAACGAGCCGAACAGGCCGACGATCCCGGTGACGAGCAGGAAGACCGCCATCGCGATCGGACGACGGGGGGCAGGTGCAGACGCGGTCACGCGGTCATCATCGCATGCGGGTTCCGGTGCTTTCCGGGTGCGGCATGCGATAATGCCTGGAGGTCGTGCGGCCAACCGCACACCGAAGAGAGCTTTCCGAGTGACGCCCCACCGGGCCGAACCCGGACGATCCGGTGCGGTGAGAGCGCACTGTGGTCGGGCAGCGTCACTCCGATGCCGAGCCGGAACGGGCCGGGTGCCCGGACCGGAACGGGCGCGGACGCAACGAGAAGTTGACGCGGACCGATCACGAGACAGCGAGCGCGGGGGCGTCGACGCCGCCCGCCACGACACAGAATTCCCGCCACCCGAAAGGGTGCGAGTGGGGCCGAGGAGTGCACCAGTCCATGGTGGAGCAGAACAACGACAACACGACCAACGACGAGAACGCGCCGAAGCGCCGGAGCCGCCTGTTCGGCGGTCGCCGCGCCCGGTCGTCCGGCCAGGAGGCCCGTGGGGGCGCCGAGCAGGCACCCCACGCCGACGAGACCCTCGCGCTGACGGGCGGCGCTGACGCCCGTCCCGCGGCCAGCGTCGCGTCGGCCGGTTCGCCGGCCTCTCCCGATTCGCCGGACTCGCCCGACTCCCCGGCATCGCCGGCGTCGCCCGTCGAGCCGACCGACACCGGGGCGGTCTCCGTCGCGGTCGAGGCGGTCGCCGACAGCGGTGCCGAGCCGCACGACGTGAGCACGCTGACCGGCGACCTGCCGGTCGTGACGGGCGACCGGTCGGCCACCGCGACCGACGGGGCGGACGCGGACCGCGCCTCCCGTCCGGCCGACGCCGCACCGACGGCCGAGGTGAGCGGCGACGCCGCACCCGCCGACGAGCCGTTCGTGCCGAAGGCCACGAGCACGCTCAGCCTGATCTTCCACGCGCCGGTGCTGCCGGAGCTGCCGCAGCGCGCGCCCCGGTTCGAGCGTGACCGCGACCGCGACCGCGACCGTGACCGCGACGAGGACGACCGCTACGACCGCGAGGACCGCTTCGACCGCGACCGTGACGACCGCGACGACCAGGGCGGCTCGCGCCGTCGCTCGCGTCGCCGTGGTTCGAGCGCCGACCGCGAGGCCCGCGAGCCGCGCGACCACCAGGAGCCGCGCCGCCGCGAGCCGGAGCTCATCACCGAGCCGCAGCGCATCAAGGGCTCGACCCGGCTCGAGGCGAAGAAGCAGCGCCGTCGTGACGGCCGCGATGCCGGACGCCGCCGTCAGGTGGTCAGCGAGGACGAGTTCCTCGCCCGCCGCGAGAGCGTCGACCGCCAGATGATCGTCCGCTCCAGCTCGTCGACGATCGAGATCGGCGTGCTCGAGGACGGCATCCTCGCCGAGCACTACATCACCAAGTCCGAGAACGTGTCGCTCATCGGCAACGTCTACCTCGGCAAGGTGCAGAACGTCCTGCCCTCGATGGAGGCGGCGTTCGTCGACATCGGTCGTGGCCGGAACGCCGTGCTCTACGCCGGTGAGGTCGACTGGAACTCCGTCGAGACCGGCAACCACGGTCGCCGCATCGAAGCAGCGCTCAAGCCGGGCGACAAGGTCCTCGTGCAGGTCACGAAGGACCCGGTCGGCCACAAGGGTGCCCGCCTCACCAGCCAGATCTCGCTGCCGGGTCGCTACCTGGTCTACGTGCCGAACGGCTCGATGAACGGGATCTCGCGCAAGCTGCCGGACACCGAGCGTGCCCGACTGAAGAAGATCCTGAAGGAGGTCCTGCCGGAGCACGCGGGCGTCATCGTGCGCACCGCTGCCGAGGGCGCGACCGAGGAGCAGCTCACCCGCGACGTGCAGCGCCTGACCAGCCAGTGGGAGGCCATCCAGAAGAAGGTCGCCGGTGGCCACGCCCCGGTGATGCTGCACTCCGAGCCCGACCTGCTCATCAAGATCGTCCGCGACGTCTTCAACGAGGACTTCACGAAGCTGATCATCGACGGCGAGGCCGCCGGTGGCACCATCGACGAGTACCTGTCGGCCGTCGCCCCGGACCTCAAGGACCGCGTCGTCCGCTATGAGGGCCCGGACTCCTTCGAGGAGTTCCGCCTCAACGAGCAGATCGACAAGGCGCTCGACCGCAAGGTCTGGCTGCCCTCCGGTGGTTCGCTCGTCATCGACCGCACCGAGGCCATGACGGTCGTCGACGTCAACACGGGCAAGTTCGTCGGCTCCGGCGGCAACCTCGAGGAGACGGTCACGAAGAACAACCTCGAGGCCGCCGAGGAGCTCGTCCGCCAGCTCCGCCTGCGCGACATCGGCGGCATCATCGTCGTCGACTTCATCGACATGGTGCTCGAGGAGAACCGCGACCTCGTGCTCCGCCGCCTGGTCGAGTGCCTGAGCCGTGACCGCACGAAGCACCAGGTCGCCGAGATCACCTCGCTCGGCCTCGTGCAGATGACCCGCAAGAAGATCGGTGTCGGCCTGCGCGAGTCCCTCGACGAGGTCAACGCGAAGATCAACGACAACAACGCCGACCCGGGCCCGAGCAAGGGCCGTCGCAAGGGCCGCGCCGGGAACGGCAACGAGAACGGCCGATCCGACAACGGCAACGGCAACGGCAACGGCAACGGCGGCAAGGGGAACTCCGGTTCCTCGGGGCAGTCGAACGGTGCCTCCGGCCAGGCGCACCAGATCACCGACGACGTGAAGAACGCGCTGTCGCGGATCGCCGCCTCGA
Source organism: Curtobacterium sp. MCLR17_051 (assembly GCF_003234395.1). Classification (NCBI taxonomy): domain Bacteria; kingdom Bacillati; phylum Actinomycetota; class Actinomycetes; order Micrococcales; family Microbacteriaceae; genus Curtobacterium; species Curtobacterium sp. MCLR17_051. Next base: position 31,921 of record NZ_QKTA01000011.1, on the reverse strand, counting down.
CCCTGTCGCACGACGAACAGGAGGCCGCAGCGGCTGCCGTGACCGCGACGGAGGCCACGGCACCGTCGTCGGCCGACGCGTCGACCGGCCCGGACAGCACGGGTGGCGAGCAGCCGACCGGTTCGAAGCGTCGTCGCCGTGGCCGCGGCGGACGCGGGGCAGAGCAGCAGAGCGGAGACCAGCAGAGCGGCGACCAGCAGGCCGCTGCCGACGCTCGGGCCACCGATGCACCGCAGGCATCCGCTGCCGAGCAGTCGGACGCGCCGGGATCGTCGGTCACCGCTGAGCCCGCCGTGATCGTCGAGCCCGAGGCGCGCGCGCCGAAGGGTGCTGCTCCGGCCGTCACCGAGCCCGCAGCCGCACCGAAGGCGAAGGCCCCGGCCCGCCGTCGCGTGAGTTCGAGCGCCACCGTGACGCCGACCGACAACACCGTCGCGATCCTGGACATCCCGATCGCCGCGGCGCCCAAGCGCGAGCCCCGCGCGGTCGCCCCGGACGCCGAGTCCCTGCTCGACTCGGTGCTCCAGGCGCTCCCGGAGCCGAAGCAGCCCGGACAGGGGCGCTCGCGCTCCCGCCGGGTCTCCTCGCCGAGCATCAGTGCTCCCGCCACGCCGACGGAGGAGTCGACCGACGACGCCGACGGCTCCGACGGCGCAGTGATCCTGGGGAACTGACGTGACGAACCCGGGCGACCCGCAGCAGCAGCGTGGGTACTACGGTGTGGGCTGGTCCCAGCCCGCACCGCCCGGCCCGGGTGCCCAGCAGCCCGGCGGCCCGGTGCCGCCGCAGCAGGGCGGTGTGCCGCAGTACGGGCGTCAGCCCGGTGCCGGTGCGCCGTACGCCCCGCCGCGGCCGCCCCGTGCCCCGGCCGACCCGCGCCGGGCCTTCGCGCCCGGCGCCTCGGTGACGAACACGGCCGGTGCGCTCATCGCCGTGGTGGCCCTGGTGCTCGTCGAGTTCGTGTCCGGGCTCTTCGGGCTGCTCGGCACCTCGCTCGTGGTCAGTCCGTTCCGGCACTACGGCGCCGGCACGAGCCTGCTCGGCAGCTTCACGACCGGGGTCTTCGTGGCTCCGTTCCCGTACTACGTCGGCGCGTTCCTGGCCCTGGCGTTCCTGACGCCGATCGACCGCCGCAGCCCGCTGCCGAGGCTCCTGCTCCGCGTGGTCCTCGCCGGCGCCGCGGGCACGGTGGCCCTGATGCTCGTCGGGGTGTTCACCGGCTCGTTCGGAGCGGCCACCGCCGGCGGCTCCCAGCTCGTCATCGACGTGCTCACGCGGCCGCTGCAGAACGGTCTGCCGTTCACCGTGATGCTCCTGGCGACCGCCACGGCGGCCTGGCTCTGGCTCGGTCGGCCGCGCCGCGGACGTGGCTCGTCGACGACTCCAGGGATGCCGGGCACCGTCCGACCCGCCGACGCGGTCCCGCCCTCGACGATCCAGCCGCAGGCACCGCAGCAGGGACAGCAGCAGCCGCCGGCACCGTACGGGCAGGGGCGTGTGCAGCCCGACCCCCACGGCCAGTACGGCGGGCAGTACGGCGCCGGGCCGCGCCCAGACCAGCAGCAGCCCCCGGCGAACCCCTGGGGCGGTCCAGCGCCCCGCTGAGCCCGTTCGCGCGGCCCTGCGAGCCGGCGGCGCACCGTGGGCGGTGCCGGGCGGGGCGGGCCAGCACCGCGCCTCCCGGGCGTCCGGACGGGCGGTCAGAGGCCGCGCTTGTCCCGCTGCGCCACGCGCAGCCCACTGCGGATCAACCGCAGCACGAGCTCGCGTCCGGTCACGGCCGAGGCGCCAGCGGCCACCAGTTCGTCGTACCGCGAGAGCGGGACGTCGTAGTGGTCGTGGTCGAACGCACGGCGCGGCACACCGGCCCGCGCAGCGAACGCGTGGAGTTCCGCGTAGGATTCATCACTGACGAGGTGCGACCACAGTGTGTCGTGGGCGGGCCACGTCGGTGGGTCGATCAACACGGTCACCGTGCAATCGTACGGGTGTCGCCGTTTGACCGGACCCAGGGTGATCGAGTATTCTCGGTCCCTGGTGTCAGCGGGCCGTTCTGCCTGCGTCGCCGATCGGGCCCGGCCTTCCGGGAGCCGCTCGTGCAGAAGTGGGCACCCGAGACTTCCCTCAAGCAGAGTTACGTAAGGATTTCCACGTGGTTTACGCAGTAGTGCGCGCCGGCGGCCGTCAGGAGAAGGTCGAGGTCGGCACCATCCTGACCATCGACCGTGCCAAGGCGGACGACAAGGGCAACATCGACCTCGCCCCCGTGCTCCTCGTGGACGGTGACAAGATCACGTCGGCGGCTTCCGAGCTCGCGAACGTGACCGTCACCGCCGAGGTGCTCGACGACCTCCGTGGTCCCAAGGTCATCATCCAGAAGTTCAAGAACAAGACCGGGTACAAGAAGCGCCAGGGTTTCCGCGCTGAGCTGACCCGCGTCAAGATCACCAAGATCGCGTAAGGGAGTCAACTCATGGCACACAAGAAGGGTGCGAGTTCCACTCGCAACGGTCGTGACTCGAACGCACAGCGCCTCGGCGTGAAGCGCTTCGGTGGCGAGGTCGTCAACGCCGGCGAGATCATCGTCCGCCAGCGCGGCACGCACTTCCACCCGGGCGCCAACGTCGGCCGCGGTGGCGACGACACGCTGTTCGCCCTCTCGTCCGGTTCGGTCGAGTTCGGCACCAAGGGTGGCCGCAAGGTCATCAACATCGTCAACGCGTAGTCGTTCGAACGACTGCAGCTGGAGGGGCGGGCCGAGTGCCCGCCCCTCCTTCGCTTTTCCCGCCGACGATCCCGTCGGCACAACGAAACACCTGGAGTGGACCCATGGCGACCTTCGTCGACCGCGTGACCCTGCACCTCAGCGCGGGGCACGGCGGCAACGGCTGCGTGTCGGTCCGCCGTGAGAAGTTCAAGCCCCTCGCCGGGCCCGACGGCGGCAACGGCGGTGACGGCGGCGACATCGTGCTCGTGGCCGACCCGCAGGTGACGACGCTGCTCGGCTACCACCGTTCCCCGCACCGCTCGTCGAAGAACGGGCAGCCCGGCATGGGTGACCACCGCAGCGGTGTCAGCGGCGAGGTCCTCGAGCTCCCGATGCCCGTCGGCACCGTGGTGTACGACGAGTCCGGCGAGGTCATCGCCGACCTCACCGAGCCCGGCATGCGCGTCGTCGTGGCCCCCGGTGGACAGGGCGGCCTCGGCAACGCGGCGCTCTCCACCACGAAGCGCAAGGCCCCCGGCTTCGCGCTGCTCGGCACCGAGGGCTGGGCGGGGGACATCAGCCTCGAGCTGAAGACCATCGCCGACGTGGCCCTCGTCGGGTTCCCGAGCGCCGGCAAGTCCTCGCTGATCGCGGCCGTCTCCGCCGCCAAGCCGAAGATCGCGGACTACCCGTTCACGACCCTCACGCCGAACCTCGGCGTCGTCGAGTCCGGTGACACCCGCTTCACCGTCGCCGACGTCCCCGGTCTGATCGAGGGCGCGTCCGAGGGCAAGGGCCTGGGGCTCGAGTTCCTGCGCCACGTCGAGCGGTGCGAGGCGCTGCTCCACGTCATCGACTGCGCCACGCTCGACCCGGGCCGCGACCCGATCAGCGACCTCGACGTCATCCTGGGCGAGCTCGAGCGCTACCCGGTCCCCGAGGGCCAGGTGCCGCTGCTCGAGCGCCCGCAGCTCATCGCCCTGAACAAGATCGACGTGCCCGAGGCGCAGGAGCTCGCCGAGTTCGTCACCGCCGAGCTCGAGGGCCGCGGCTACCGCGTCTTCCCGATCTCCACGGCGTCCCGCAAGGGGCTCCGCGAGCTGACGTTCGCCCTCGCCGACATCGTCGAGCAGGCCCGTGCCGCCCGTGCGGCCGAGCCGGTCCCGGAGCGCATCGTGCTCCGCCCCCGCTCGGTCAACGAGAAGCCGTTCACCGTGCGCGCCGAGGGTGGCGAGGAGCACCGCTTCTACCGCGTCCGCGGCGCCAAGCCGGAGCGCTGGGTCCAGCAGACCGACTTCACCAACGAAGAGGCGATCGGCTACCTGGCCGACCGGCTCGCGAAGCTGGGCGTCGAGGACGGCCTGTTCAAGGCCGGAGCCGTCGCCGGCTCCACCGTCGTCATCGGTGGCGACGGCGGCATGGTGTTCGACTGGGAGCCCACGCTCACGTCGACCGCGGAGCTCATCACGAGCGCCCGTGGCACCGACGCGCGCATCGGTGCGACGTCGCGTCCGACCCGCAACGAGCGGCGCGAGGAGTACTTCGAGCGGATGGACGCCAAGGCGGCCGCCCGTGCCGAGCTCGAGCAGGAGCGCGTCTCCGGGCTCTGGGTGGACGACGAGGTGGTGACCAGCGACCAGCTCGGCACCGGCGACCAGAAGGACTGACCGCGGCATGACCGACACGACCGCCCGCACCGACCTCGGACCCGTCACACGGCGCGAGGACATCCCGCGTGCGCGGCGGATCGTGGTCAAGGTCGGCTCGTCCTCGGTCAGCGGTGACGCCGCCGGCCAGATCGGCCCCCTGGTGGACGCGCTGGCTGCCGCCTACGGCCGGGGGACCGAGGTCGTGCTCGTGTCGTCCGGTGCGATCGCGACCGGGTTCCCGTTCCTCGGACTCGAGGGCCGGCCGGACGACCTCGCCACGCAGCAGGCGGCGGCGGCCACCGGGCAGAACGTCCTGATGTTCCGGTACCAGAAGGAACTCGACCGGCACGGTGTCGTCGCGGCGCAGATCCTGCTCACCGCCGGCGACCTGCAGAACCCCACGCACCGGGTGAACGCCCAGCGCGCCATCGACCGCTTGCTCGCCCTGCGCGTGCTCCCGATCGTGAACGAGAACGACACCGTCGCCACGCACGAGATCCGCTTCGGCGACAACGACCGGCTCGCGGCCCTGGTGGCCCGGCTGCTCGGAGCCGATGCCCTCGTGCTGCTGTCCGACGTCGAGGCGCTCTACACGGCGCCCCCGGAGCAGCCCGGCGCGACCCGCATCGACGAGGTGCCGTTCGGCGACGAGCTCGCCGGGGTCACCTTCGGCTCGATCGGCACCGCCGGCGTCGGCACCGGGGGAGCGGGGACCAAGGTCGCCGCCGCGCGGCTCGCGGCCGAGGCGGGCACCGCGGTGCTCGTGACCGACACGGCGCTGGTCGACCGCGCGCTGGCGGGCGAACACCTCGGTACCTGGTTCCACGCCGCGCCGCGTCCCTGACGCAGCCCGCACCGCGCCCGGAGCGGCGGCAGCGAGTGGTCACGACGCGCCGTCGGCACGGCGTCGACTGGTCGGAGACCGTCGGCGCTGGCGTCGCGGAGCGACGGTCTGTGACCGCTCGCGTGGCGCAGGACGACGTGTCGTGACCGGTCGCCGAGGTGAACGCGACCGCCTGGAGGCCCGGCGCAGGTCCCGGGGACCGGTGCCGGGCCTCCAGGCGGTCACGACTCCCCGTCGGGACGCCGTCGAACGGTCGGGAACCGTCGGTATGGGCGGCGCGGAGCGACGATCTGCGACCGCTCGGCAGGCGGGTGACGACGTGTCGTGCCCGCTCGGAGCGGCGGACCGAGCCTGGAGGCACGGCGAGCGCCCGGCACGCCCGTCACGAACCGAGGGCGGACCTACAATCGGTCCATGTCGTCGATCGCGCCCGCCCCGACCCTCACCGACAAGCTCGTGGCGGCACGGGCCGCCTCGTCGGCGCTCGCGACCGCGACGACCGCCGTCAAGGACGCCGCCCTCGGTGCGATCGCCTCGGCGGTGCGTGCCGCGACCGACGAGATCGTCGCCGCGAACCACGACGACCTGGTCGCCGGCGAGGACGGCGGGCTCTCGTCCGGGCTGCTCGACCGGCTGCGACTCGACCCCGTCCGGATCGAGGCCCTCGCCGCCGCGGTCGAACACGTCGTCGGGCTGACCGACCCCGTGGGCGAGCACGTGCGCGGGTCGCAGCTGCCGAACGGACTCCAGCTCACCCAGGTGCGCGTGCCGTTCGGTGTCGTCGGGGCGATCTACGAGGCACGCCCGAACGTCACCGTCGACATCGCCTCGCTCGCGCTCAAGTCGGGCAACGCCGTCGTGCTCCGTGGCGGATCGGCGGCCCAGCACACGAACGCCGTGCTCGTCGCCCGGATCCAGGACGCGGTCGAGTCGGTCGGCCTGCCCCGCGACCTGGTGCAGACCATCGACGAGTTCGGCCGCGCCGGTGCCACCGAGCTCATGCGCGCACGTGGCCTGGTCGACGTGCTGATCCCGCGGGGGAGCGCCGCGCTCATCCAGACCGTCGTCACCGAGTCGCAGGTGCCCGTCATCGAGACCGGTGCGGGCGTCGTGCACGTGTTCCTCGACGCGTCCGCACCCGAGCAGCGTGCGGTCGACATCGTCCTGAACAGCAAGGTGCAGCGGCCGAGCGTGTGCAACGCCCTCGAGACCCTCCTGGTGCACGAGGCCGCGGCCGAACGGCTCCTGCCGGTGCTGGCCGACCGGCTGCGGGCGTCCGGTGTGACGCTGCGCGGCGACGACGCCACGCGGGCGATCGTGCCCGGGGTGCTCCGCGCCACCGACGACGACTGGGCGACCGAGTCGATGGACCTCGACCTGTCGATCCGTGTCGTGCCCGACGTCGACGCGGCGATGGCGCACATCGCCCGGTGGTCGACGCACCACACGGAGTCGATCGTCACGAACGACGTCGACACCGCCGAACGGTTCCTGGCGACCGTCGACTCGGCGGTCGTGATGGTGAACGCCTCGACCCGGTTCACCGACGGCGGCGAGTTCGGTTTCGGGGCCGAGGTCGGCATCTCGACGCAGAAGCTGCACGCGCGCGGCCCGATGGGTCTGCCGGAGCTCACGAGCACGAAGTGGATCGTGCGCGGGTCCGGGCAGATCCGCGGCTAGACTGAACGGCGTCTTTCCCCGACCGAACGGAGCACGAACGATGACCCTCCTCGCAGAAGCTGCTGAGCACGCCTCCGGGGCGCCCGCGTTCGTGTTCCCGATGGTCGGCGCCCTCTTCTTCATCTTCCTCGGCTTCGTGACCTGGAGCTTCCGCGACGTGGCCTACCGCCACTCCCAGAAGTTCGAGGCCACCCGCCACCACGAGACGGGTGTCGACGAGTTCGGTCACACCAAGATCTGACCGACCACTCGATGCTCGAGACCACCGGACGGCCACGCATCGGTGTGATGGGTGGCACGTTCGACCCCATCCACCACGGGCACCTGGTCGCGGCGTCCGAGGTGGCGCGGGCCTTCGACCTCGACGAGGTCGTCTTCGTCCCCACCGGACAGCCGTACATGAAGTCCGACGTCACCGACGCCGAGCACCGGTACCTGATGACCGTGATCGCCACCGCGTCGAACCCGATGTTCACCGTCAGCCGCGTGGACATCGACCGCCCGGGGCCGACGTACACCGTCGACACCCTGCGGGACCTGCACGAACAGCGACCGGATGCCCAGCTCGTCTTCATCTCGGGCGCAGACGCCGTTCAGCAGATCGTCGACTGGAAAGACCATGATGGTCTCTGGGACCTCGCGCACTTCGTGGCCGTGACGCGTCCGGGACACGCCTTGAGCCTCACCGGATTGCCCGAGCGGGACGTAAGCTTGCTCGAAGTCCCTGCACTGGCCATATCCTCGACGGATTGCCGTGACCGGGTTCGACGGGGGTTCCCCGTCTGGTACTTGGTTCCCGACGGTGTCGTCCAGTACATCTCCAAGCACCATCTGTATCGGAGCGTTGCATGAGTTCGTCCGACGCGCAGCCGCCCCTGTCGCGGCGCCAGGCGCGCGAGCGGGAGCGTGCCGCCGCGGCCGGTTCGCAGCCCGCCACGCCGCCCCCGACCGTCGCCGCACCCGCCGCCGAGACCCCCGAGTCTCGTCGCCGCCCCGGGTCGCACGTCGCCCCGGCCCCCGGTGGCCCCGCCCAGTCGTCCGCGCCGGCATCGGCGCAGACCGAGTCCGGGTCCGACCAGTCCGTCCCGGTGTCGGCGCCCGCGGCCGGTGTGCCGCCGTTCCCGCCGGCCTCCGCGACCGAGATCGTCCCCGGTAGCGGTGGGCTCACCCGTCGCCAGATCCGGCAGCTCCGTGCCGCAGAGCGCCAGGCGGTCCTGCCGGTCCCGCTGCAGAACCCCACGCCCCAGTCGTCCGACCGCACCGTCGAGGACGTCCTCGGGTCGGTGGACACGATCGACCCCTCCGCCGCGCCGCAGAGCGCTCCGGACGCCGAGGCCGCGCACGACGAGCAGCCCGCTGCCCCGACGGTCCTCGACCAGGCCGCCGTCGCCCAGGCCACCGAGGCCGACGGGTCCCCGGACGCGCTCGAGCCCCTCGACGAGGCCGCCGCGCACGCCGAGGAGCCCCGCCGTCACCGGTCGACGTGGTCACCGCCCGCCGACGTCACCGAGCCCGACGCGTCCGCGACCGACGTCCCCGACTCCGATGCGCCGGAGACCGGCGCACCGGCTTCCGACGCCTTTGCGGAGGGGACGACCGACGCCCCTGCGGACGAGACGACCGACGTCGCACCGGCGGACGAGTCATCCGAGGACGCTCCGGATCGGTCTGCCGACGACGCTCCCGCTCCCGCTGCCGGGTCGCAGCCCGCCGTCACGCCGGTGCCGATCCCGACGAACGCCGCCGCGGCGACCCCCGCGGTGTTCCCGCTCTCGCTCGACGCCGAGGACGACGACACCAACGAGGTGCCGCTGCCCGAGCCCGCCACCGAGGCCCCGAAGGTCCCCGCGGCGTTCCAGCGTCCGACCGAGCCGAAGCCGGTGACCACGGCCTTCGCGCCGCCCGCCGGCCACTGGTCGCAGCAGGCGCACGACTCGAACGACTCCGAGGTGCACGACGCCGAGACCGGCACCCGTCGCGTCGCGGTGACGAACACGAACGCGATCATCCTGCCGAACTCGGCGCTGGCCGACCCCACCGGTGCCCTCAACGCGACGGGCGAGGTGATCCTGACCGGGTCGATCGACCTGCCGGCGTCGCTGTCGTCGACGGGGTCGCACCGGCCGATCGACGGCGCCGAGGTCGACCGCCTGCTCGAGCAGCAGGACGAGCAGCCCGAGACCGACGCCAGCCCGGTGCGGGCCAGCCGCGCGGTGTCCAGCCACACCTCGACCCGTCAGGTCGTGCTCGCCGCCGCCAAGCCGAAGGAGTCGCGCACGCCGCTGATCCTCGGTGTGACGGTCGGCGCGGTCGGGCTGGCCGCGGCCGGCGTCATCATCACCGCACTGCTCACCACCCACGCGTTCGGCGGCTGACCGCTGCCGTCCTCGACGTCCGTTCTCCACCACCCCGCCGACCCTGGCCTGGCCGCTGTCGGCGGGGTGGCTTATGATCGTGACCCATCAAGCGAACCGGCTGTCCGTCGGTTCGACGACCGGAAGGAATCCGTGACCGCCTCCACTCGCGCACTGGAACTCGTGCAGGCCGCAGCACTCGCGGCCGACGCCAAGCAGGCCGAGGACCTCGTCGCTCTCGACGTGACCGGGCCGTTGCAGCTCACGGACGTGTTCCTGCTCGCAACCGGTCGGAACGAGCGCAACGTGCAGTCCATCGCCGATGCCGTCGAGGAACGCCTCCTCGAGCTCGGTGCCAAGACGCTCCGCCGCGAAGGCCGTACCGAGGGCCGCTGGGTCCTCATCGACTTCGGTGAGATCATCGTGCACGTCTTCCACGACGAAGACCGCCAGTACTACTCGCTCGAGCGTCTCTGGGCCGACTGCCCGACGATCCCGCTCGAGCTCCCGGTGGACCACACCGCCTGATCAGCGACGCGCCCGGGTGACGGCTTCGATTTCGTTGCCCGGCGTTCGCATGGTGTACGCTTCTATGGTGCCTCCGGGGAACCGGTTGGTACGAAAGCAGCACGATCTGGGTCTGTGGCGCAGCTGGTAGCGCACCTGCATGGCATGCAGGGGGTCAGGGGTTCGAGTCCCCTCAGATCCACCCTCAACCCCGTCGTTCATCGGAACGGCGGGGTTTTTCGTGCGCCCGGCGGGACTCGGTGGCCCGATACGCTGAGCGCATGAGCAACGACGCGCCGCTGTCCGGGTCCCCGCTGACGATCGCCTCCGCCGGGTACACGGCCGACATCGCCACCGTCGGAGCGACACTGCGGACCCTGCGGCACGAGGGCCGAGACCTGGTCGTCCCGTTCGACGCCGACGAGGTCCGCCCGGTCTTCCGCGGTGCCGTCCTGGCCCCGTGGCCGAACCGGATCGTCGACGGCGAGTACTCCTTCGGCGGCGTCGACCACGAGCTGGCCCTCACCGAGCCCGCACGGCACCACGCCCTGCACGGACTCGTCGCGTGGACGGACTTCCGCGTGCAGGAGCAGGCGGACGACCACGTGGTGCTCGCCACGACCGTCCAGGCGCAGCAGGGCTACCCGTACCGCGTCGAGGTCACCGTGGAGTACCGGCTCGACGCCGAGGGGCTGCACACGACGATCACCGGGACGAACACCGGGGCCGAGGACGCACCGTGGGGGACCGGCCCGCACCCGTACCTCGTCGCGGGTGCCGGCACCGTCGACGACTGGACCCTGACGCTCCCCGCCGCCCAGGTGCTCGAGGTGACGCCGGACCGGCTCATCCCGACCGACCTGGTCCCCGTGCACGACGAGTTCGACCTGCGCACGCCCACGCTGATCGGCGACCGGTTCATCGACCACGCCTTCACCGGCTTCAACCGCGACGCCGCCGGCCTCGCCACCATCGCGGTCACGGCGGCGGACGGTCACGGGGTCCGTGCGACCTTCGGGCCGGAGTGCGGCTGGGCCCAGGTGCACACCGCCGACCACGTCGTCCCCGAGTACCACCGCGCCGGTCTCGCCGTCGAGCCGATGACGTGCGCCCCCGACGCCTTCAACGACGGCGAGGACCGCGGCCTCGTGGTGCTCGTGTCCGGCGCCTCGCACGCCGCCGCATGGACGATCGCCGCGATCTGACCACCGCCGACCCCGGCGTCCGCGTCGAGGTCCGCCGACTCGACCCGGTCCCCGACCTCGCGGCCCTGGCGGCGCAGGTCACGGGGGACCTGGTGTGGCTCGACTCCGGCCTGCCCGACGGCGCCCCCGCCACGGCTCGGCCCCGGGCGCGCTTCTCCGTGCTGGCGTGGACGGACGGGCCGTTCGCCGCCCGGTTCCGGCACCAGGACCGTCGTGCGCACCTGACGGTCGCCGCGCCCGCCGAGGGGTGGTTCGGGCCCGCCCGATCCGAGGAGCGTCCGGCCTTCGCGGTGCTGGCTGACCTGCTCCGACGCACGCCCCGCCTGCCCGAGCCGGTCGTCGGGTGCGGGTTCGCGCTGGGCTGGGTCGGGTTCCTCGGCTACGAGCTCGGCCGCGAGTCCGGCGGCCCGGGCCGCACCGCCGACGGGTACGCCGACGCCGACCTGCGGTTCGTCGACCGCGCCGTCGTCGTCGACCACACCGGTGGCGCCTGGGCGCTCGCGCTCGTCGCCGACGCGGAACCGGCGGCCAGTGCGCGGAACCGCGTGTGGCTCGAGGAGGTGCCCACCCCCACGACGTCGGACGGCGTCGTGGACGCGGCCACGGGCCTCCCGGCCGGGGTGTCCACGGCGACCGGACGCGTCACGCGCGCCGCCTACGAGCGGGCGGTCGACGCGTGCCGCGCGGAGATCCGCGAGGGGAACGCGTTCCAGGTCTGCCTCACCACCGCCTTCGCGGTCGGACTGGAGGCCCGTGGCGGCCCCGGTACGGACCCGCACCTGGGCGAGTACCTGCGGATGCGGGCGGCCGACCCGGTGCCGTTCGGCGCGTTCCTGCGGCTCGGCCCGCTGCGCGTGGCGAGCCGGTCACCGGAGCGGTTCCTGCGGATCGACGCGGCCGGAGCGGTGCTCGCGGAGCCGATCAAGGGCACGCGGCGGCGGCTCGCCGACGCGGTGGCGGACGCGGCTGCGCGGGACGACCTGGCGGCGAGCCCGAAGGACCGCGCCGAGAACGTGATGATCGTCGACCTGCTGCGGAACGACCTGCTGCGGACCGCGGTGCCCGGGTCGGTGCACGTCGAGCGGCTGTGCGCCGTCGAGACGTACGCCAGCGTGCACCAGCTGGTCTCGACGATCGGGGCGGTGCTGCCGCCGGGGACGTCGCGGGCCGACGTGGTGCACGCGGCGTTCCCGCCGGGGTCGATGACCGGGGCGCCGAAGAGCAGTGCCACGGCGATCGCGGACCGGCTCGAGGGGGCGCCGCGCGGGGTGTACTCCGGGGCGATCGGGTACTTCTCGGCGAGCGGGGCAGTCGACCTGTCGGTGGCGATCCGTAGCCTCGTGACCGTGCTCGACGAGTCGGGGGCGGTGCGTTCCCGGACCCTCGGAGCCGGGGGAGCGGTGACCTGGTCGTCGGTGCCCGCGGACGAGGCGGACGAGGTCGAGACCAAGACGCGGTCGGTGCTCGGCGGGGTCGGGGCGGTCGCCAACTGGTGAGCTGATGCCCTGATCCGAACACGTGTTCGACTAGGACTGTCCGCGGATGTCGGACGCGATTGACATCATCGAACACATGTTCGAATATGAGGGCATGCAGACGGCGGCGGCACTCCGGTCGCCCACCCCGGACCGGGGCGGGCGGAGCGGTGCTGCACGCGGCGGCAGCGGTGCGGGCGGTGGCGGTGCGCGCCGTGGGCCGGACCACCTGAGCGATGCCCGGGCCGCGCTCGACCGCATCACGTCCCTGCGGTCCCGGGTGGCCGACATGGAGTCCACCCGGGTCGACACCGCTGGGCTCCCCACGGCCCCGGCGCTCGAACCCCTGCTGCCCGGTGGCGCGATCCGGGTCGGTGGCACCTACGCTGTCCCCGAGTCGGTGCTGCTCGCGATCACCATGCTGCAGGCAGCCTCGGCGGCCGGGGCGTGGTGTGCGGTCGTCGGGGTGCCGTCCTTCGGGATCGAAGCCGCCGCCGCCGCGGGGATCGACCTCGAACGGCTCGTGCTCGTCCCCAATCCGGGCGACCAGTGGCTCGCCGTGACGGCGGCGATGGCCGACGTCGCCCAGATCGTCCTCACCCGACCGCTCGGCCGGGTCGTGCCGGGCGACGTGGCACGGCTGTCGGCCCGCCTGCGACAGCGCGGTGGAGCACTCGTCGCGCTCGGCTCCTGGCCCGGGGCGGACGTCACGCTGCGGGTCACGTCCTCGACGTGGAGCGGCATCGGTCAGGGCCACGGCCACCTGACGGAGCGCCGGGCCACCGTGACCGCGACCGGGCGTGCCGGCGCGGTGCGTCCGGCGACCGCCGAGCTGCTCCTGCCCGCGGCCGACGGTGCGGTCCGGGCCGCCACACCGGTGCCGATGGTGGGCTCCGGGGACACCCGCGTGCTGCGGCCCGTGGCGGTGGCGTCGTGATCGCCTCCGGGCGCGTCCGGACCGACGCGATCACGCGGGGAGCGGCACTGCCCGAACCACCCCCGACCCGGACGATCGTGCTCTGGTGCCCGGACTGGCCGGTCATCGCGGCGGCTCGGGCCGGTGGCACCCCGCCGGAGCAGCCCCTCGCCCTGACCGCGAAGGGACTCGTGTTCGCGAGCTCCGCGTCCGCGCGTGAGCAGGGTGTCGTGCGGGGGCTCCGCGTGCGTGAGGCGCAGGCGCGGTGCCCCGAGCTCCTCGTGCAGCCCTACGACGACGCCCTCGACCACCGCGCCTTCGAGCCCGTCATCCGTGCGGTCGAGGCGGCTGTCCCGGGGGTCGAGGTGCTGCGGCCGGGCACCCTCGCGCTCCGTGCCCGCGGGCCGGCCCGGTACTACGGCGGTGAGCGCGCGGCGGCGGCGACCCTCGCCGGCATCGCGGCCGACCACGGCGCCCCCGCGGTGCGGGCCGGGGTGGCCGACACCCCGTTCGCGGCGGACCAGGCCGCCCGCGCCCGTCCGGTGCGTCCCGGCGAACGGGTGCGCCTCGTGCCCGTCGGCGGATCGGCGGACTTCCTCGCGCACCTGCCGCTCGGTGTGCTCGGCGACCCCGACCTCACGACGGTGCTCGACCGGCTCGGCATCACCACGCTCGGCGACTTCGCGGCACTCGGCGACGAACAGGTGCGGGACCGCTTCGGCGTGGCCGGGGCGTTCCTGCACCGGTTGGCCGGGGGCCGCGACCCCCGCGAGATCGCGGCGCGGGAGATCCCGCCGGAACTCCGGGTCGAGGCGTCGTTCGAACCCCCGCTGGACCGTGCCGACCAGATCGCGTTCGCGTTCCGGCGTTCCGCCGACGACTTCGCCGAGCGACTCCGGGCCGCGGGGCTCGTGGCGACGACCATCCGCGTGGGGATCGTCGACGAGCGCGACATCCTGCTCGAACGGACCTGGGCGCACCCGCGCTGGTTCGACGCCGCCGACGTGGTCGACCGGGTGCGGTGGCAGCTCGCCGGCGGGGTGGACCCCAGCGGGCTCGAGGCGCCGGTCACCTCGGTCGTGCTCGAGCCGGTCGCCGTCGACGACATGGCGAACCACGAGCGCGGGCTGTGGGGCTCCGGCCCGGACGAGCGCGTGCACCACGGCCTCGCCCGGATCCAGGGCATGGTCGGCCACGACGGTGTGGTGAGTCCGCGCATCGGTGGGGGCCGCACCCTGTCCGAGCGCGTGGTGCTCGTGCCGTGGGGCGACGCACCCGCCGGCGGTGAGCGAGCCCTGGCGACCGTCCGCGACCGACCGTGGCCCGGCAAGCTGCCCGGCCCGCCCCCCGCCACCGTGCTCGAGCGCCCCCGACCGGTCGACGTCGTCGCCGTCGGCGGTGCGAGCGTCGACGTCGACGAGCGCGGCGTGCTGTCCGGCGCACCCGACCGGTTCCGCGCCGAGGGCGACCGGGGCGGCGGGTTCTCCGCCGTGACGGCCTGGGCGGGGCCGTGGCCGCTCGTCGTCCGGTGGTGGGAGTCCGGCGGCCGACGCCTGCACCGGCTGCAGCTCGTCGATGCCGAGGGGCGTGCCTGGTACCTGGTGCTGGCGGACCACCGCTGGTGGGCCGAGGCGATCGCGACGTGACCCCGACCACCACCACCGACAGGAGCGTGACCTGATGGGCTACAGCAACCCACCCATCCCGTGGTCGCAGTTCGAGCGCGCGCTGTCCGACAAGCGGAGCCCGGGCACGGCCCACGACGGCGACGGCGGCGACAGCCCGGCGTGGTCGCGGAAGCGCGAGCCGTACGTCCCGTCGCCGCTGGACACCGACGGCAGGCCCGTCGTGCCGTACGCCGAACTGCACGCACATTCGGCCTTCAGCTTCCTCGACGGCGCCAGTCAGCCCGAGCACCTGTTCGAAGAAGCCGCTCGGCTCCGACTGCACGCCCTCGCGCTCACCGACCACGACGGCTTCTACGGGGCTGCCCGGATGGCCGAGGTCGCCGAGTCGTACCCGCAGGTCGGCACCGTCTTCGGCACCGAGCTGTCCCTGGGGCTGACCGAGCCGCAGAACGGTGTGCCCGACCCCGAGGGCTCGCACCTGCTCCTGCTCGCCGACGGCCAGGACGGCTACCACCGGCTCGCCGGCGCGGTGACGAGCGCACACCTGGCAGCCGGGTCCGAGAAGGGCAGCCCGCAGTACGACCTCGACGACCTCGCCGCGCGGGCCGACGGGCACTGGCGGGTCCTCACCGGCTGCCGGAAGGGCTCCGTGCGGCAGGCCCTCGAGCAGGGTGGCGAGTCCGCCGCCGAGACGGCGCTCCGGGTGCTGCTCGACCGGTTCGGCAGCCGCAACGTCGTCGTGGAGCTGCTCGACCACGGCGACCCGCTCGACAGCGCCCGCAACGACGCCCTGGCCACCCTCGCCGCGAAGCACGCGCTGCCCCTGGTCGCCACCGGCAACGTGCACTACGCCACCCCCGACCGGTTCCCGGTGGCGACCGCGCTCGCGGCGGTGCGCGCCCGCCGCAGCCTCGACGAGATCGACGGCTGGTTGCCGGCCGCCGACACCGCCCACCTGCGCTCCGGCGCCGAGATGGCCAGACGGTTCGGGCGCTACCCCGGTGCGATCGAGCGGACCGTGGAGCTCGCCGACGAGCTCGGGTTCCGGCTGAAGACCGTGCAGCCCGGGCTGCCCGACCTCGACGTCCCGGACGGGCACACCGCGATGTCGTGGCTCCGCGAGCTCACGTGGACGGGTGCCCGGCGGTTCTACCCCGGCAGCGCCGACGGCGTCGACCCCCGCAAGCGGGAGCGCATCGAGCGTGAGCTGTCCGTGATCGAGGAGAAGAACTTCCCGGGGTACTTCCTGATCGTGCGCGACATGGTGCAGTACGCCCGCGGTCGGGGCATCCTCTGCCAGGGGCGGGGCTCGGCGGCGAACTCGGCGGTCTGCTACCTGCTCGAGATCACCGCGGTGGACTCGATCCGGTACGGGTTGCCGTTCGAGCGGTTCCTGTCGGCGATGCGCGACGAGGAACCCGACATCGACGTCGACTTCGACTCGGACCGCCGCGAAGAGGTGATCCAGTACGTGTACGCCAAGTACGGCCGGCACAACGCCGCCCAGGTCGCGAACGTCATCACCTACCGGCCCAAGGGCGCGGTGCGCGACATGGCGAAGGCGCTCGGCCACAGCCCCGGGCAGCAGGACGCCTGGTCGAAGCAGGTCGAGCGGTGGGGGTCGGTGACCGAGAGCCAGGACCACGACATCCCGCCCGCGGTCGTCGGGCTCGCGAGCGACGTCCTCGGGTTCCCGCGGCACCTCGGCATCCACTCCGGCGGCATGGTGCTGACCGACCGTCCGGTGGGCGAGGTCGTGCCGATCGAGCACGCCCGGATGGACGGCCGCACCGTGTTGCAGTGGGACAAGGACGACTGCGCCTACATGGGGCTCGTGAAGTTCGACATGCTCGGGCTCGGCATGCTCGCGGCCCTGCAGTACTCGTTCGACCTGGCGGCAGAGCACTGTGGGGAGCGCTGGGAGATGCACTCCATCCCGAAGGAGGAACAGGGGGTCTACGACCAGCTCTGCCGCGCGGACACGATCGGGGTGTTCCAGGTGGAGTCCCGCGCGCAGATGGGCACCCTGCCCCGACTGCTCCCGCGGCGGTTCTACGACCTGGTGATCGAGGTCGCACTCGTCCGCCCCGGGCCCATCCAGGGCGGCGCGGTGCACCCGTACATCCGCCGGCGCACGGGCGAGGAACCGATCACCTACATGCACCCGGCGCTCGAACCCGTGCTCGAACGCACCCTCGGGGTCCCGCTGTTCCAGGAACAGCTCATGCAGATGGCGATCGCGGTCGGCAACTGCTCCGGTGACGACGCCGACCTGCTGCGACGGGCGATGGGGTCGAAGCGCGGGCACGAGAAGATCGACCGGCTGCGCGACAAGCTCTACACGGGGATGGCGGACAACGGCATCCACGGGGCCGATGCCGACGCGATCTACGCGAAGATCCAGGCGTTCGCGAACTTCGGCTTCGCGGAGAGCCACTCGATCAGCTTCGCCCTCATCGTCTACGCGAGTGCGTGGATGCGGCTGCACTACCCGGGGGCGTTCCTGGCGGCACTGCTCCGGGCGCAGCCGATGGGGTTCTACTCACCGCAGACCCTGGTCGCCGACGCCCGGCGGCACGGCGTCCGCGTACTGCGACCGGACATCCTGCGGTCCGGGGTCGACGCCACGCTCGAACCGCTGCCGGACGGGGACGCCCCTGCCGGTGACGACGCGTGCCTGGCCACCGAGCAGCCACCGGTGCTGCCCTTCGACAAGGCGCTCCCCGACGACACCGCGAGCCACCGACGCGACGGTGCCTTCGCCGTGCGGCTCGGGCTCGCCGAGGTCGCGTCGCTCAGCCGGAAGAGCGCCGAGAAGATCGTCGCGGAGCGGGACGCGAACGGCCCCTTCCGCGACATGTCGGACCTGGCCCGCCGGGTCGGGCTCACCACGCCGCAGCTCGAGGCCCTCGCCGCCGCCGACGCCTTCGCCCCGTTCGACATCGACCGCCGCGGTGCGATGTGGTCGGCTGCCCAGGCGGCCGCCGAGCGTCCGGACCAGTTGCCGGACACGCAGGTGTTCGTGCAGCCGCCGCTGTTCGGGCAGATGACGAGCGGGGACGTGCTCATCGCCGACATGTGGTCGACGGGCATGACGACCGACGACCACCCCGTCCGGCACGTGCGCGACCGGCTCGCGGCCCGCCGGGTGCTCAGCGTGCAGGACACCGCGACCGCCGAGACCGGACGACGGGTCGAGGTCGGCGGGATCGTGACGCACCGGCAGCGTCCGGCGACGGCCTCCGGCATCACGTTCCTGAACGTCGAGGACGAGACCGGGCTGGTCAACGTCATCTGCAGCGTCGGGGTCTGGGGGCGCTTCCGCCGGGTGGCGCGGGAGTCCCCGGCGGTGATCGTCCGGGGCATCCTCGAGCGCTCGCCCGACGGGGTGGTCAACCTGGTGGCGGACCGCATCGAGCACCTGTCGCTGTCCGTCCGCACCCGCTCGCGGGACTTCCAGTGAGTGGTCTGCTCAGGCGAGCCGTCGTGCTCAGCGCACCTCGGGCAGGCGGATCGTGACCTCGAGCCCACCGGCGGGCACGTTGCGGAGCGACGCCGTGCCTCCCGCCCGTTCCGCCACCGCACGCACGATCGCGAGTCCCAGCCCGGAGCCGCCGGGCAGGGCGCCGGCACCGGTCGACGGGTCCGGGTTCGGGCGGGACGTCCGGGCCTCGTCCGGACGGGTGAATCGGTCGAACGCCACCGGGATGAAGGACTCGGGCACGCCGGGGCCGTCGTCGGTGATCTGCAGCACGCCCTCGCCGCCGGTGCTCCGCCAGGACACGAAGATGCCGCCGCCGCGGGGGAGTGCGGCCACGGCGTTGCCCGCGATGTTCGTGACGAGCTGGGCCATCCCGCCGGTGTCGATCCGGTACCGCGGTTCGACGGTGCCGCCGCCGATGCCCGGGCCGGAACCGCCGACGGCGACGGGCGGCTCGAGGTCGAAGTCGACGGTGACGTCCTTCGCCGACGCGATGAGCCGGACGCGGTCGACCGCGGCCATCACCTCGTCGCCGAGGTCCGACCACGCGGTCTCGGGGCGCCGGTCGCCGTCCTGTTCACGGCGCTCCGACTCCTCGATCCGCGACAGGGCGAGCAGGTCGTTCGCCAGCCGTGACAACCGCGCGACGCTGTGCTTGGCGCGTTCGATGTGGGCGGCGAGGGCGGCGGCGTCGTTGCCGTCGAGCGAGGCGAGGTCGAGCTGGGTCGTCAGGATGGCCAGGGGCGTCCGGAGCTCGTGGCTGGCGTCCGACACCATCTGGCGTTCGCGCTCGGTCGCCTGCCGGGTCCGGGCGAGGAAGGCGTTGAGCGTGGTCGCCAGGGACGCCAGCTCGTCCTGGGCGGGGCCCACCGGCAGTTCGGCACGCTCCGGGGCCACGGAGAGCCGTTCGGCCTCGCGGCGCATCCGGTTCACCGGGCGCAGCGCGGTGGTCGCGAGCACCCAGGACGCAACGCCGAAGGCGAGCAGGATGGCCAGACCGGTCAGCGACAGCGTCGTCGTGAGGTCGTCGACGACGATGGCCTCGGCCTGCGAGTTGCGGGCGGCGACGACGGTCCAGCGGCCGGCCTCGTTGACGGGGTGCTCCACCACGACGCGGTACTCCGAGCCGGATGCCGTGATGATCGAGGTGCCAGCGGGGGTGGACCGCAGACTGCCGAGCGCCTGCTCGACACGATCGGGCATCGTCGACAGCACGATCTCGCCGGACGGGGACACGACGGCGACGAGCTGCGCGTTGCCCGGCGGCGAGAGGTCGGGGTCGCTGTCGACCTCGAGCGTGGCGACGTACGGGTCGGCATCGGCGTCGAGCAGGGTGCGGGTCGCACTCGCGACGACGCTCACCACCTGGAACCGCATCACCAGGACGAGCAGCAGGATGACGATCGCGGCGATCGCCGTCGACCCGATCGTGATCCGGGCACGCAGCGACAGCAGACGCAGCGGCCGGATCGGACCACCGCGTCGGCGGTCCGATCGTGGGGCGTCGTCGGCCCCGCTCACGCCCCGAGCAGATCCAGGCGGTACCCGCGACCGCGGACCGTGGCGATGGCGACGGTGGCCTCGTGCGCGGTGAGCTTCTTGCGGAGGTACGAGATGTACTGCTCGACCACGTTCGGGTCGACGTGCTGCGAACCGTCCCAGACCTCTTCGAGGATCTTCGGGCGGTCGACGACACTGCCGGCGGACCGGGCGAGCAGTCGGAGCAGGGCGAACTCGGTGGGGCTCACGGCGACGCGCTGGCCCTTGATCGAGATGCGGCGGGCCTCGGAGTCGATCGACACGTCCCCGACCTCGATCGTGCGGGGTGCCCCGGCGGACTCACGACGGCCGAGCGCACGCAGCCGAGCGGTGAGCTCGGCGAAGGCGAAGGGCTTGGTGAGGTAGTCGTCCGCGCCCGCGTCGAGCCCGAACACGCGGTCGTCGACGGCGTCGCGCGCGGTCACGAGCAGGATCCGCACGGGGTCCTCGCGCTCACGGATCCGCCGGGCGAGCTCGAAGCCGGACATGCCGGGCATCATCACGTCCACGACCGCCAGGTCGAACGCCTGCTCGCCGAGGGCGATGAGCGCCTCGACACCGTTCTCGACGGCCGTGACCCGGTACCCCTCGGCCGCGAGTCCGCGTTCCATCAGGGCACGCATCTCGTCGTCGTCCTCGACCACCAACAGCCGCATAGTGGACCTCCTCGGACCCATCGTGGCATCGAACCGGCGCGGAGGGCCGTTCTCCGGGTCCGACTCGCTGAATCTCGTCACAGGTCAAAGCAGAACGGTCTGTCCCACGTTCTAGGGACGTGAGCGCCGCTTGCTTCGTTGCTAGGCTCCGGCAGCGGACAGCGCGACCCGATGCGCCGCCCGCACTGGGGGATCATGAACGACTCGATCGACCACCCGGCCATCGTGCGCCTGCGCGCCGAACTGGACGCCGCGTGGAAGGGCATCGGCGCGCTCGCGCAGCTGGAGGACGCTCCGCGCGACCGCGTGGTCGCGGAACTGCGGACGGCGGTACCGGACGTGGCGAGCCGTGCTGCACGCGAGGTCGGCACCGAGGCCGTCGTCGCGGAGATCAGCCGGTACGCCGACGCCGGCATCCCGGGTGCGACCGCGACCGACGTCGTGCCGACCGCGGTGATCTGGTCGGACGTCGTGCGCACGGCGTCAGAAGCGGCCTGCGCAGCGCGCTGACGCGGACTGACTAGTCGTCCTCGCCGAGCAGCTCGCCACGCACCCGTCGGATGTCCTCGAGCAGCGCACCGATGAGCACCCAGTGCCGGGAGTTCGGCCGGACCACCTCGAGCGGCGCGGTGAGCGCCGGCTCCGATGCCTCCGCCCACGGCCCGACGTCCGGCCCGGAGGCAGCGGTGTCCGCTCGGCCGACCCCGTCCACCGGGTCGAGCCGTGTCGACTCGACCCGCGCACTGAGGGCCCGGACGTCCGCACCGATCCGTGCCACCTCGGTCGCGATGCCGTGCACCACCGGGTCGTCGCGCAGGTCCGGTGCGGTGTTGTCGCGGATCGCCCGGGTCATCCCGGTGACCCGGGTCACCAGGACGCGCAGGTGGTCGGTGGTCACCACGTCGCGGTCGAGGATCGTCCGGTGCCGGCCACTGCGCGGGTTCATCGTCAGGGACTCACGCGCCGACCCCAGGGACGCCTCGGCCTTGGCATGCTGCTGCCGCAGTGCGCGGGCCGCGACGAGCGCCTCGTCCCAGCGCTCGCGGTCCCACCCCTCGGTCAGGCCGATCGCGATCCGCTCGAACGCCACCGCGGTGTCGCGGGCGAGCCGGGCGACGGCGAGGTGCGCCGGTTCGAGCAGCACGGGCGGCACGATGAGCGCGTTCACGACCAGGGCGACGATCGCACCGATCACGGTCTCGAGGATCCGGTCGGCGGAGTAGTTCGGCGTCACGACCCCGGCGGTGAGCACGAGCATCCCGCTGATCCCCACCTGGGTGGCCGAGGTCGGGGTGAGCCGGAGCGCCCATGCGATGAGGATCGCGAGCACGATGACGAGCAGCACGACGAACACGCCGTCGCCGAGCAGCAGGTGGAACCCGGTGGCCAGCACGACGCCGATCACCACGCCCGCGCTCCGCTCGAGCCCCTTCACGAACGACTGGTTGATGCTCGGCTGCACCACGAGCAGTGCAGCGATCGCCGCGAAGGTGGGGAACGGCCCCTGGATGACCAGGCGGCAGAGGAGCACGGCGGCGACCACCGCGACGGCGGTCTTCACGACCTGCAGGAACGGCGTGCGACTGGAGCTGCGGAGACGCGCGACCGGGTTCACACCGACCACGGTAGCCACCGGCCGCGCGCCGAGCCGTGCACGAACGCGACGAAACCCGCGCGACACGGTTGACTGATGTCGTGTGGCCCAACCATGAGCGCGTCATCCCGCAGGCCTTCGCCGGCTCCGGGACCTCCGTGGTGGCCGCGCGGGCGCACTCCGTCGAGCCCTCGGGCAACGGCTACCTGTACGGCTACGAGGTCGACACGGTGGACCGCAACGGCCAGCGCGCCACGGTCCTGACCTACGTCGACACCGGCGGCACCCACGACCAGAACAGCGCGATCGTCACCGACCCGGCGACGGGCGACCCGGTGTCGGTGTGGGCGTACCCCAACGACCCCGGCCTGCCGGTGCTGCCGCAGGTCACCTACCGCGACGCCGTCGCCGAGCTGCTGACCACGCTCGGCATGCCCGTCACCGACCCGGTGCTCACCGTGGCGGCATACCGGCCCGGCAAGCGCGCGGTCGTCCGCGTGGACGCCCCCGAGCGCACACTGTTCCTGAAGATCGTCCGCCCGCACCGGGTCGCGCCGATCGTGCAGTCGCACGAGCAGTTCGTCGCGGCCGGTCTGCCGGTGCCGCGTGTGCTGTCCAGCCGTGGCGACGGCCTGCTCGTGCTCGAGCGCATCCGCGGCGTGCCCGCCGGCAGTCGCATCCTCGACATCGCCGACGACCCCCGTTTCGTGGCGTCGCTCGCCGCGCTGAGCGGTCGGGTCGCCACCGTCCCGATGACCCAGCAGGCCCGCGCCGACGCGATGGACCACGCCGACTGGCACCGTCGCACGCTCATCGCGGCTCTTCCGCGCGACGCCGAGGAGATCGACCGCCTGTACGACGCCATCGGCCGCCGCTCCATCGGCTGGTCGAGCTCGACCAAGCAGGTCGTGCACGGCGACCTGCACCTGGAGCAGGTCTTCGTCGACGAGGACGAGCCGTGGCGCATCTCCGGCCTGCTCGACATCGACACCGCGGGCTGGGGCTTCCCGGTCCGCGACGTCGGTGCCGTTGTTGCCCACCTCGTGGTCACCGGGCTCTGGCACCGGTCCCGAGGCGACGCCGAGCGCGGCGCCGCCGCCGAGCGCCTCGCCGACGCGATCGCCCGCGACTGGGTCGCGCGCAACCCGCGCGAGGCCGACCGCATCGGACCGGCCATCGGCGCCCAGCTGCTCGCCCACGCCGGCGGCCAGGCGACCACCGGTTCCGCCAACGGGATCCAGACCGCCCAGCAGCTCCTCGCCGCGACGCAGGCCGCCCTGGCGGACGCGGCCCCGAGCCTCCCGACCGGTGGTTCGACCCGCCCGCGGTCCGCACCGCAGGTCTGAGACGCGACGCCGCTGTCGCGAAAGCGACAGTTCTGCGCGGAGCATCCGCGGCGTCCTGTCGCTTTCGCGGGGTCACCGGGGCAGGGAACCGGAGACGTGTCGCTTCGGTGGGGTGAACACGACCGGAGGACGGACTGGAGGCCCGGGTCGGGCCCGCCACGGGCCTCCCGTCCGCCGTCGCGACGCGCGCGGGCAACGCGCCGGTCGCCTCCGTCGGTGGTCCGGGAGTAAACTGAGCGCGCACGCACCGCGTTCCCGCGTGCCGCGTCGATTCCGGACGCAGCCGTCGATCACTTGATCGACGCGGGGACCGGGCCGTGACCGCCCCGAGGGGGCATCACGTGCGTGTGACGACGCCGGATCCCGGCGCGGACCGTCCGAACCTGCTCCCGGCAGGTGCTCGTGTGGAACGGCTCGCGGGAGTCCACCGGACGTCCCGATGCGGGGACCGGCGATGCGGTGGGCCACGGTGGCCCGCAGCTGAACCGGAGCCGCGCCAGGCGCCGGTGCAGGACTTCCCGCCCCACGGGCGGATCGCCCCGACGTGTGGGCGGAACAGGAGGAGCGTTGGCTCGATCAGGCACCCGGCGTGCTGCCGGCGGGACGCGGACCGCGTCACGCCGCACCAGGCCGCTGGACAACGACGGCGTCATCCCCGTCCTCGCCCGCGCTGTGCGCGAGGTCGAGGCCGCGGCGCAGCGCGGACCGCTCAAGGCATCGAACCGGACGAAGTTCCAGGCCGTCGCCCTGCTCATGCGCGAAGAGCGCGCGCGGGTGAAGGCCGACACGGAGCTCACCGACGCGCAGCGCGCCGAGCAGCTCAAGCGGCTCGACGGCGTGGCCACGATCCTCGCGAAGACGGCGGCGCGCGACACCAGCGTCATCCAGCTCCTCGCCGAAGAGGTGCAGGTGTCCGAGGCGACGCGTGCGGTCAAGCGCGACATGATGATCGCCGGCGGCATGGAACTGCAGCCGGAGGACCTCGTCATCGCGTCCGAGCCGGCCGCGGTGGTCGAGACCCCGGTGCGGGCCGTCGTGCCGCAGGCGGTCGTGCAGCGCCAGCTGGCGAACCCCTTCATGCCGCCGGACTTCGCCCTCGCCGACCAGCCCGTCGCGCACCCGCGTCGCCTGGCGAACTGGGAGCTGTTCGGGCCGCTGTTCAAGTCGTTCGAGTACGGCGCGGGCGGGGGAGCGGCGACGATGCCGCTGCCGGAGCCCACGACGCTGCACTCGCGCTCGGGCACCACGCTCATGAAGCACCAGGCGGAACTCGTCGCCGCCGCGTCGCAGGGGCACCGCACGTTCCTGCTCGCCGACGAGCCCGGCCTCGGCAAGACCGCACAGTCGCTGCTCGCCGCCGATGCCGCGAACGCGTTCCCGCTGCTCGTCGTCGTGCCGAACGTCGTCAAGACGAACTGGGCGCGTGAAGCCGAGCGCTGGGTGCCGAACCACCGCGCCACGGTGATCCACGGGGACGGCAACGACCTCGACGGGTTCGCCGACATCGTCATCGTGAACTACGAGATCCTCGACCGGCACGCCGGGTGGCTCGGCAACTTCGGGTTCAAGGGGATGGTCGTCGACGAGGCGCACTTCATCAAGAACAGGGACTCGCAGCGCGCCCGGTTCGTGCTGCAGATCGCCGAGCGCATCCGGCAGCGCACCGCCGCACCGCTGCTCATGGCGCTGACCGGTACGCCGCTGATCAACTCGGTCGAGGACTTCCGCACCATCTGGGAGTACCTCGGCTGGATCGACGACAAGAAGCCGCGCGCGAAGCTCATGAACGAGCTCGAGGAGATCGGCCTGACGCCGGCCGACCCCGGGTTCTTCGTCGAGGCCCGCCGTGCCGTCATCGACCAGGGCATCGTCCGACGCCGCAAGGTCGACGTCGCCGCGGACATCCCGGCACGCCGGATCGCCGACATCCCCGTCGAGCTCGACGGTGACGAGGGTCGCTCCATCCGCGACGCCGAGCGCGAGCTCACCGCGAAGCTCGTCCGCCGCTACCACCAGGCGCTCGACGCCCGCACCGGGCAGGACCCGGTCGTCGGCATCGACCACAAGCTGGTCCGCCAGGTCGCGCGCTGGGAGCTCGAGGACCAGGACGCCTCGTCGACCGGCGAGAACGTGTTCTCGATGGTCCGCCGCATCGGCCGGGCCAAGGCCCAGCTCGCGGCCGACTACGCGGCACAGCTCGCCTCGAACGTCGGCAAGGTCGTGTTCTTCGCGAAGCACCTCGACGTGATGGACCAGGCGGAAGAGGTGTTCGCCCGTCGCGGGCTGCGCACCGCCACGATCCGCGGCGACCAGACGCCAACGCAGCGCACGGCCGAGATCGACTCGTTCGTGAACGACCCCGACGTCGCCGTCATCGTCTGCTCGCTGACCGCGGCCGGTGTCGGTCTGAACCTGCAGGTGTCGTCGAACGTCGTGCTCGCCGAGCTGTCGTGGACGAGCGCCGAGCAGACCCAGGCGATCGACCGCGTGCACCGCATCGGGCAGGAAGAGCCCGTCACCGCGTGGCGCATCATCGCCGCGCAGACGATCGACACCAAGATCGCCGAGCTCATCGACTCGAAGGCGTCCCTGGCCGCCCGCGCGCTCGACGGTTCGGACGAAGAGGTTGCCGACTCCGGTGACATCCAGCTCGACGCGATGGCCGCGCTGCTGACCGAGGCGCTCGGCGGCTAGCGCCGGCGCGCCCGGCGCTGACAGCAAAACACCGGTGTTCGCACTCTGAACCGCGTCATGCGCGTGTTCGGAGCGTGAACACCGGTGTCTTGCGAGGAGGACCTGCTCAGATGCGGGACTGCACCTCGGCCAGGGACGGGTTGGTCGCAGTCGAGCCGTCGGGGAACACCAGCGTCGGCACGGTCTGGTTGCCGCCGTTGACCTCGGCGACGAGCTCGGCGGTGCCCGGGGTCTGCTCGATGTCGACCTCGGTGAAGGGCACCCCGGCCTTCGACATCTGGTTCTTCAGCCGGGCGCAGTAGCCGCACCACGTGGTGGTGAACATCGTGACGCCGCCGGCTTCGGGCGTGAACTGCTCGCGGGTGATCGTGTCGCTCATCCCTGCAGGCTAACCCCGGGTGCGGGGAAACCTCGCAGCGCCTGGTAGACAAGAGCGTGTGAGCCACACGCACCTCGAGATCGAGCGCACCTACGACCTGCCCGAGGGCGGTGCCCTCCCCGACCTCGTCGGCGCGGGCGGCATCCTCCGCACCGAGCACCAGGAGCCGTTCGAACTGGACGCGACCTACTGGGACACCGAGCGGTACGACCTGGTGGCCGCGCGGGTGACCGTCCGCCGTCGCACGGGCGGCCCCGACGCCGGCTGGCACATCAAGCGCTCGGAGTCGGACACGGTCCGCCACGAGCAGCAGTTCCCCCTGACCGACGACGCCGACACGGTGCCCGACGAGGTCCTCGCCGCGCTCTTCACGGAGCGTCGTGGCCGCGGGCTGCGTCCCGTCGTCCGGATCACCACCACCCGCACCGTCACCCGACTGCTCGACGAGGACGGCGACCAGATCGCCGAGCTCGCCGACGACCAGGTCACCGCCCAGCGCCTCGACGACGACGCTCCGGAGACCCCGCGCACCTGGCGCGAGGTCGAGGTCGAGACCGTCGACGGCGTCGACCCGCAGATCGCCCACGAGCTGTTCGCGGCCCTCGACGGGCGCTTCGCGGCCGTCGGTGCCGGCCCCGCCGCCGTCGCGTCCAAGCTGGCACGCGGGCTGGCAGGAGCACCGGCACCGCGCCTCCAGACCGAGGAGAAGCCGGCCAAGGGCACGACCGCACGCATCCTGGCGAAGCGGGTGCGCAAGCTGCGCGTCGCGCTGCTCGGCCAGGAGGCCCGGCTCCGCTCCGGCGACACGGCCGACCTCCGGCAGGCGGCCGACACCACCCTCGAGATCGCCGCGATCCTGGGCGCCTACCGCCCGGCGTTCCCCGACGGCGAGGCCGTCGACCGCGCCGCCGAGGCGGCGGACGGCCTCGCGGGCGTCACCGCGCGTGCGGCGCTCGCCGAGTACCTGATCGACCGGCTGCCGCGGGCGTCGTCGCCGGCGCAGGACGACCTGGTCGATGCGATGACCCGCGAGCGCATCCTCGCCTCGACCCGGGAACGTCGCGACCAGGCGGTGCGGGACGTCGTCGCGTTCCTGCACGGCGAGCCGTTCCTCGAGCTGCTCGACGCCCTCGACGACGCCGCCGAGCGCCCGGCCCCGACGGCGTGGTCGCTCCGCGCACCGAAGCAGGTCGCGCAGGACGTCGGCGCCGACGTGAAGCCGCGTGTGCGCGAACTCGTCCGGGCCGCCGTCGCCGACGACACCTCGGACACCGCTGCCGAGCGCGAGGCCGCCGACCGGACCACCACCGAGGCCGCGTGGCAGGAGACGATGCGCGCCCGGATGGCGATGGACGTGCTCGGCGACGACGCGTTCCCGCATGCGCTGTGGAAGCGGATCGGCACCGCGGCCGACGTGCTGACCGAACGGGTGCGGTCCCTGCACGCCCTCGACATCCTGCGGGCGAACGCGGCGATCGCCGAGCGTGGGGGCGAGGGCACCTTCGGGTACGGGGTGCTCGCCGGGGACCGGGTGCGCCTGGCCGAGGAGTCCTACGACGAGGCGGTGCACGCGCTCAACCGCGTGTGAGCGAGGTGCGCGCTGCGTGCGCTGCGTGCGCTTTGTTCGCTTGGTGAGCAGAAGAGGTCGGGTCCCGCGTTCGGACCCGACCTCTTCTGCTCACGAAGTGCGAGGCGTTGCTCAGCCCGCGGCGATCGGGTTGGCGGTGGCCGCGGCGGGCGTCTCGTCGGCGAGCCCGAGCACGTCGAGCAGCCAGGCGAGTTCGAACGCCCGCTCCTTCCACGACGCGTAGCGACCGCTGACACCACCGTGGCCGGCGGACATCTCGGTCTTCAGCAGCACCGGCGCGCCGACCTCGCGGAGCTTCGCGGTCCACTTCGCGGGCTCGACGTACAGCACGCGGGTGTCGTTGATCGAGGTCACGGCGAGGATCTGCGGGTACTGCACGTCGTCGCGGACGTTCTCGTACGGGGTGTACTCGCTCATGTAGCGGTAGACCTCGGCGTCGTGCAGCGGGTCGCCCCACTCGTCCCACTCGATGACGGTGAGGGGCAGGTCCGGGTCGAGGATGCTCGTCAGCGCGTCGACGAACGGCACGGCGGCCAGGATGCCGGCGAACCGCTCGGGTGCGAGGTTGGCGACCGCACCCATCAGGAGCCCGCCCGCGCTGCCACCCTCGGCCAAGAGGCGGTCGGCGCTCGTCCGGCCGGACTCGATCAGGTGCTCGGCGACCGCGACGAAGTCGGTGAACGTGTTCTTCTTCGTCAGGGTCTTGCCGTTCTCGTACCAGTGCCGGCCGAGCTCACCGCCACCACGGACGTGCGCGACGGCGAAGACGACACCGCGGTCGAGCATCGACAGGCGCATGACGCTGAAGCCGGGGTCGATCGAGTGCTCGTACGAGCCGTAGCCGTAGAGGTGCAGCGGTGCCGGGGTGCCGTCCTCGACGGCGTCACGACGCCAGACGAGCGAGATCGGCACGCGGGTGCCGTCCGACGCGGTCGCCCAGTCGCGCTCCTGCACGTAGTCGGCCGGGTCGTAGCCGCCGAGCACGGGCTGGCGCTTCAGGACGGTGACCTCGCCGGTGGCCAGGTCGAGGTCGCTGACCTCGGAGGGGGTGACGAACGACGTGTACCCGATGCGGAGCGTCGGCTGCTCCCACTCCGGGTTGCCGCCGAGCCCCGCCGAGAACAGTGCTTCGTCGAAGGGGACCTCGTGCGCGTCGCCGTAGCCGTCGCCCTCGATCGGGATGATCGCGACGCGGGGGAGCGCCTCGGACCGGTACTCCAGGGCGAGGTGTCCGGCGAAGGCGTCGACCGACTCGATGCGGCGCTCGGTGTGGTGCGCCACGACGACGCGGCGGTCACGCTCGGACGTCGGGTCGTCGGCGGGGACGTCGACGAGCTCGAAGTTCTCGGCGCCGTCGTTGTGCAGCACCAGGAACCGGTCGCTGCCGCCCACGATGGCGTGCTCGATCTCGTACTCGACGCCCTCGCGCCGGGGCCAGACGACCTGGAACTCACCGGTGGGGTCCGCAGCGTCGAGGACGTGCGCCTCGGACGTGATCTTCGAGCCGAGCTCGATGACGATGTACTGCGACGAACGGGTGACACCGACACCGACCCAGTAGCGGTCGTCGGGCTCTTCGAACACCAGGACGTCCTCGGACGCCGCGGTGCCGACCGTGTGGCGCCAGATCTTGTCCGGACGCCACGACTCGTCGACCGTGGGGTAGAACACGTAGCGGCCGGCCGGGTCGAACGTGGCGCCGGCGCCCGTGTTCGGGATGGCGTCGCCGAGGTCGGTCCCCGAGGCCAGGTCGCGCACGTGCAGGGTGTACCGCTCGTCGCCCTCGACGTCGATGCCGTACACCAGGCGGGTGCCGTCGTCGCTGATGTCGTACGTGCCGAGGGAGAAGAACTCGTGGCCGTCGGCCAGCGCGTTGCCGTCGAGGACCACCTGCTCGCCGGGGAGCGTCGACTCGCCCTCGACGACGGCGGGCGGCGTCCAGTCGTCGGGGCCGGCGACGGGCACGCGGCAGTGCACGCCGTACTGGCTGCCCTCGGCGGTGCGGGTGAAGTACCACCAGTCGCCCATACGGACCGGCACGGAGAGGTCGGTCTCCTGCACGCGGCTCTTCACCTCGGCGAAGATGCGGTCCCGCAGCGGCGCGAGGTGCGCGGTCGCGGCGTCGGTGTGGGCGTTCTCGGCTTCGAGGTACGCCAGTGTGTCGGGGGATTCCTTGTCCCGCAGCCACTCGTAGTCGTCGACGAAGTCGATGCCGTGGTGGGTCCGTGTCACGGGCCGCTTGGCGGCGCTGGGCGGGGTGGATGCGGTGTGCTCGTTGCTCACCGTCCCACCCTATTCGCCCGCACCCCCGGTCAGGCCGCCGTGCGCTCGCGCCCGCCCACCGCCGCCTGCACCCGCTGCTCGAACGCCTCGAGCTCGTCGACCACGGCCGGTGCGACCCACGCCCGGTCTCGGACACGATCGGTGACCGGACGGAGCACTCCCGCCAGCACCAGGTCGTGGGTGACGCGCTCGACCTCGTCGGTGGTGAGCAGGGTGTCCAGGTGCGCTTCGGTCAGGACGGGGTCGTCGGCGAGCGCACGGCCGACGACGGCGTGCGGGCCCGAGGCGCAGGGGCCGACGGACCGATCGGCGTCGTGCTCGGCGAGCAGCAGGGCGCTCAGGGTCGCCTCATCACAGACCGTCCCGATCGCGAGGGCCAGGTCGACCACGAACCCGGTGACCTCGCCGTCGCGGTACTGCTCGAGGTGCCGGAAGTACCGCCGCCGATCCGCCGCGAGCGCGGTGGCCACCGGTGCCGTGACCGTGGTCGTCACCCCGCGACGCCGGAGCACGGCACCGATCAGCGCGCGACCGATCCGACCGTTGCCGTCGGTGAACGGGTGGATCGACTCGAACTGCGCGTGGGCGATCGCGGCCTGGGCGATCGGGTGCAGGTCCACACGGTGCACGAACGCGAACAGGTCGGCCATCAGCGGTGCAACGAACTCGGGCGGTGGTGGCACGTACACGGCGTCGCGGGGCGTGGCGCCGCCGCCGATCCAGTTCTGCACGTCGCGGTACCGGCCGGCGTACCGTCCGTCCACCGGGTCGTCGCGCATCAGCAGGCGGTGTGCCTCGAGGAAGGAGGCCTCGGTGACGGTGCCCGAGTCCGCTCCGGACACCAGGTGCTCGACGGCGCCACCGGCCCGGACGACCGCGGTGGCCCCCGTGTTCGCGCGGATGCCGACGAGTGCCCGCGCCAGGTCGTCGATCGTCGCGGACTCGTCCTCGATCCGCGACGACGCGACGGCTTCGGTCCGGCCGAGCACGGACCCGAGCGGCGCGAGCCGGGAGCCGTGGTGGACGTCGAGGGCGCGCAGGGCCGTGGCGCTCCGGTCGAGCAGCGCGACGGTGTCGTCGTCGGGCGTCCACCGAGCCCTCGCGATGGACGGGGGCAGCGACACCCGTACGGTGGTCACCAGCCGGTCGTCACGGCACCCGCGGACGGCGCTGCGCCACGGTCGCTCGCTGCGTTCGTGCGTGGGCCAGGTGTCGCTCCGGTGTGCCATCCCGCGACGGTAGAGCCACCCGGACGCTCGACGCCAGGAATCGGTATTTCGCCCGCTCGCCGCCTGCGGCAGGAACACCACGGGGGTGTCGAACAGCGCGCCACGCGAACCGGTGTTGGTCAGCGTGAACGTGCCGCCAGCCAGCTCGTCGGGCTTGAGCTGGTTGT
>NZ_QKTA01000010.1:0-123672 GCF_003234395.1 Curtobacterium sp. MCLR17_051 | reverse complement strand
CCCTGGAGGCCCGCCCCACCCCCGCCACGCCCGCTTCGTGAGCAGGAGCGGTCGGGTCCACCGCCCCGACCCGACCATTCCTGCTCACGATCGCCCGGCGATCGCGTGCGACCCCTTGCGGCTCGGTGCAACGCGATATAGCGTGACCTCCACAGACGCGATACATCGCGAGTTCCAGGAGGCAACATGGCGCAGGAGAAGTGGCTCGTCGACGAGCCCAAGGTCATCGACACCGGCATCGTGCGCACCGTGCGTGTCGGCCTCGTCGGCGGGCAGGTGGACGTCGTCGCGCACGACGAACCCACGGCCCGGGTCGAGATCCACAGCGTGTCCGGCAAGCAGATGCTCGTCGAGGTCGACGGCGACACCCTCACCGTCGACCACCCCCAGGTCCGGTGGGACGACCCCATCGGGTTCCTGAAGTCCTTCCGCGGCAAGGCCCACGCCGACGTCAGCATCCTGGTCCCCCGCGACGCCGGCATCACGCTCGGTGTCGTCTCGGCCGGTGCGCTGCTGTCCGGCACGAACCGCGGTGCCACCCTCAACACGGTGTCCGGCGACCTGGTCGTCGACGGCGTCGCGGGTGACGTCACGGTCAACGCCGTCTCGGGCGCCACCACGATCCGCGACCTCGACGGCGCGCTCGCGGTGCACACCGTCTCCGGCGACGTCGTGGCCACCGGCGAGATCCCGCGGTTCCAGGCCGACGGCGTCTCGGCCGACGTCGTGCTCGACCTGCACGGGGTCCCCGAGTCCGCCCGCGTCAACACGGTGTCCGGGTCGGTGAGCGTCCGCCTGGCGGACGGCGTCGCCTACAAGTGCACGGTGAACACCGCGACCGGCAAGCTGCAGTTCGACGACGCCGAGATCCGCGGGGTGCGCGGTTCGTACGTCAAGCAGGGCGGCGAACTGTCCGGTCAGTGGCTCGACCTGCGGGTGAACTCCGTCTCCGGCGACATCGCGGTGCTGCACGCCCCGCCGGTCGCCGAGCCGACACCCCCGACGACGACGACCACGCCGCCGACCACCCCGACCACCCCGACGAACGAGAGCGAGGTGCCCGAATGAGCCCCGTCTTCGCCCACGGCCACCTGCGCCTCTACCTGCTCGTCCTGCTGGCCGACCACCCGATGCACGGCTACGAGCTCATCCAGGCACTCGGCGACCGCTTCGGCGGCACCTACGTGCCGAGCGCCGGCACGGTCTACCCCCGGCTCGCGAAGCTCGAGGACGACGGCCTGGTCACGAAGACCGCCGACGGCCGCAAGACCGTCTACGCGATCACGGACGCCGGCCGTGCCGAGCTCGCGGCACGTGCCGACGAGATCGCCACGGTCGAGTCCGGCGTCAGCGACTCGGTGAAGTCGTTGGCCGACGGCGTGCGCGCCTCGGTCGGCGAGGCCATGCGCTCGCTCCGTGCCGACCTGGCCGCAGCCGCCGAGAGCCCGGCGACCGGTTCCGCCGAGGAGCCCGTGTCCGTCCCGTCGGACAGCGCCCGCGCATTGCGCGAGCTCGAGATGGCGCTGTCGTCGTTCCGGCAGCAGGTGCGTGCGGACCTGCGCCGTCGGGCGACCCGCGGCACGCTCGGTGCGGACACCGTGACGCGTCTGCGTGACGGCCTGGAGGCCCTGCGCAAGTCGCTCTGACGGCCCGCGTCCGACAGGCGGTGGCGACCAGGGCCTCCCGGCCGTCACCGGGACCGCCTGCGGAACCGGGACCGCCCCCGGAACCAGGTTCCGGACACAGCACCGTGCAGATGCGCGGTGTGGTGTCCGGAACCTGGTTCCTCAGCGCCCTGCACCCGGCGGATCGGAGTCCGGAAGCCGCGTCGGCGGGAAGCCGGCGAACGCCTCGCCTGCCGTCAGGTCCTCCCCGTGCTCGGCGCGCGCCACGGTGGTGCGGACCGCGGCCAGCTGCCGGGCCAGCCGGTCCCGTTCGTGCTCGAGCCACGTCAGGTGCGCCGTGAGCGCAGCGACGTCGTCGCCCTCGTCGTCGAGCCGTCGCGCGATCTCCGGCAGCCCGAGTCCGAGCCCGCGCAGCAGCAGGATGCGCTGCAGCCGGACGAGCGCGCGATCGTCGTAGCGCCGCAGCCCACCCGCGCCGACGGCGGTGGCCGGCAGCAGCCCGACGGCCTCGTAGTGCCGAAGGGTCCGGCTCGAGACACCGGCGGAACGCGCCACCTCGGTGATGGCGTGGGGAGCTTTCGCAGCTGCGTCACCCGGGCCTGTCGATGCGCTCATGCTGGCGACTGTAATGCTTGACGCTGCGTCAACCGCAAGGGGTGTCCGACACCCAGGGTGGCGCGCCCGCAGCCGACCGGGAATGTGCGGCAGGCGAACCGTGTTGACTCGCGCCCGGAACTGAGTAGGTTTGCCGCTCGTGACGAACGAGATCCGGTCGTTGAAAGCACGACTGATCGGGGATCCCCTCCCCTCTGAGAAGCTCGAAGGACAGCTCCTCCCGAAGCACCTGGCCCTGCCGATCTTCGCGAGTGACCCGCTGTCCTCTGTCGCGTACGCGCCGCAGGAACTCCTGATGATCCTGCTGCTCGGCGGCATGGCCTTCCTGACGTTCGCGCCGTGGGTCGCCGCACTCGTCGTGCTGCTGCTCGTGGTCGTCGTCGCCTCGTACCGGCAGCTCATCAAGGCGTACCCGTCCGGTGGTGGCGACTACGAGGTGGCGCACCGGAACCTCGGCGAGAAGGCCGGGCTGGTCGTCGCGAGCGCGCTGCTCGTCGACTACGTGATGACGGTGGCCGTGTCAGTCGCCTCCGGTGTCGACAACATCATCTCGGCGCTCCCGATGCTCGACCACTTCCGCGTCGAGCTCGCCCTGCTGTTCGTCGTGCTGCTCGCCGCCGCCAACCTGCGGGGGGTGCGGGAGTCGAGCAAGGCCTTCGCGATCCCGACCTACCTGTTCGTGGCGAGCGTCTTCGTGATGGTCGTCACCGGGCTCGTCCGGGTCGCCGCCGGCAACGCCCCGGTCGCCGAGTCCGCGGCGTACACCGTGCAGAACGTCGAGCACACCACGCAGGCGGCGTTCATCCTGCTGCTCCTCCGCGCCTTCGCCTCGGGCTGCTCGGCCCTGACCGGCGTCGAGGCCATCGCGAACGGCGTGCAGGCGTTCCGCCGGCCGAAGATCAAGAACGCGCAGGCCACCCTGGTCGCGATGGGCGGCATCGCGATCGTCCTGTTCATCGGGCTCATCACCCTGGCGCTCGTGTCGCACGTGCACTACGCCGAGCGAGCCTGCGACCTGCAGGGCTTCGCGAACTGCGCCACCACGCCGCAGCGCTCGCTCATCGCGCAGATCGCGGCCGCGACCTTCGGCAACAACTCCGTGCTGTTCTTCGTGATCCAGGCGACCACGGCGGCGGTCCTGCTCCTCGCGGCGAACACGGCCTTCAACGGGTTCCCGCTGCTCGGCTCGATCCTGGCGCGCGACTCGTACGCCCCGAAGGCGCTCTCGACCCGCGGCGACCGGCTCATCTACTCGAACGGCGTCATCGTCCTGGCCCTCGTCGCCGCGGCGCTGCTCGTGGTCTACCGGGCGAACGTCACGAGCCTCATCCAGCTCTACATCATCGGTGTCTTCGTGTCGTTCACGCTCGGACAGACGGGCATGGTCGTGCACTGGACGCGGCTGCTCCGGGCCGATCGAGACCGGGACGGGGCGCCCGCCGCCGACGGCGAGCCTCCCGTGAACCGCGGGCAGGTCGTCCGCTCCCGCACGATCAACGCGATCGGCGCCACCTTCACCCTCGTGGTGCTCGTCATCGTCACGATCACGAAGTTCACCCACGGCGCCTGGCTGGTCTTCCTGATCATGCCGGTGCTGTACGTGCTCATGCTCGGCGTGAACCGCTACTACCGCGACGTCTCGCACGAGATCGAGGCCGACGTCGAGACGAAGTTCGGCGCCACCGGCGACCACGCGATCGTCCTGGTGAACAAGCTGCAGAAGCCCGTGCTCAAGGCGCTCGACTACGCGGTCGCCGCCGAGCACGCGAGCATCGAGGCGGTGCACGTCGCGATCGACGACACCGAGTCCCAGCGCCTGCGCGACCAGTGGGCGGAGTACGGCATCCAGGTGCCCCTGACGATCGTGCCGAGCCCGTACCGCGACATCTCGATGCCCCTGATCAAGTACATCAAGGCGCACCGGAACGAGCACGGCTCCGAGGTCGTCACCGTCTACACCCCGATCTTCATCGTCGGGCACTGGTGGGAGGGCCTGCTCCACAACCACCGCGGCCGCCGCATCCGCAAGAAGCTGCTGCTCGTGCACGGCGTCACCGTGGCCCTGGTGCCGTGGCTGCTCGACTCGTCCGAGCTGCTCTACGGCCGCCGATCCCGCCCGCTGCCCGGCCAGGAACGCCGCGGCGAGCCCGTCCGGCCCCCGCTCCGCCGCCCCTCGCAGCCCGGTTCGTCGGCCGAGGCCGCGGCCTCGGCCTCGGCCTCAGCCGAAGACCGCCTGCTCCGGTCCGCCGAGCGCAACAGCATCCAGCCGCGCCGCGCGACCCGTCCGGCCGGCCCCGCCGAGGGCGTCGACCCCGCGCTCTGCACGGGCGAGATCCACGCCCTCGTGCCCTCCCCGCCGCGACGGGGAGCCGACGAGTCGTAGCATGTGGCCCCATGACCATCAGTGACCTGCGGACGTTCGCCACGTTCGACGGACACGGCGGCAAGGTCTCGAAGCGCGTCGAGGTGCTCGACCACGAACCGCCGGCCGGCAGCCCGCTCGAAGGACTCGTCGCCGTGCGCGGCGAGCACCCCCTCGGCGCGCGCGACGAGCGCGCCGCCGACGAGTCCGCCGGGCTCTCCCGCGGCGTCCCGAGCGTCGGCTGGGTGGACCCGGCCGCGCTCCGCGACTGGTACCGCCCGGACCGCGTCGTCCTCACCCGGCTCGAGGCGCGGCAGTCCGGCATCGAGCCCGGCGTCTACGCGGACTCCCGTGGGCGCGGTCGCGTCCGGATCGACGGCCTGGAGGCCCACCTCGCCCCCGACGGTCGACCCGCCTTCCGCGCACTGGCCGGCCCCACCGCCGAGCCCGTCGTCGACGTGCCGCTGCCGACCGACCAGGCCGTCCGCCTGGTGGCGGTGACCGCGGTCGACGAGGGACTCGAGGTCGTCACGGCCCCGGTGTCACCGTTCCTGCAGCCCGGCGAGCACCCGGCGTACGGCGACGACGTGGTCGGGTTGCCGCCACGTCCGGCGAGCGCCCGGGTCCGGGTCACGGCGTCGGTGCTGCTCGACGGCGAGCTGCACGAGGTCGACCGGATCGACGAGCGTGCGGCGACCATCTGGATCCGGCGGGACGACCGCGTCGTGCCGATCGCCACGAGTGCCGTCGGACCCGACCTGGTGCGGTACGCGGCGACGGCCGTCTGAGCCGCTTCGGGCAGATGGGTGCCGTTGTGCCGCTGGGCCGCTTCGGGGGACGCCGCTGCTGCGTGTCGTGACGGGTGTGCGGCGTACCGTCGCGGACATGAGTGACGCA
This sequence comes from Curtobacterium sp. MCLR17_051, assembly GCF_003234395.1. Taxonomy (NCBI): domain Bacteria; kingdom Bacillati; phylum Actinomycetota; class Actinomycetes; order Micrococcales; family Microbacteriaceae; genus Curtobacterium; species Curtobacterium sp. MCLR17_051. The sequence continues at coordinate 118,173 of NZ_QKTA01000010.1, read as the reverse complement.
GACCGCGACCAGCAGCAGACCCCGGACGCACCGATCCAGGGCGAGACCCTCGGCGGCCCCCGACCCGACCCCTCCACCGACGCGAGCAAGGACCCCGAGCAGTGGGTCACCGGCGACGAGCCGATGACCGGACCGCAGCGCAGCTACCTCGACACCCTGGCCCGTGAAGCCGGCGAGGAACTCCCCGCCGACCTCACCAAGGCGCAGGCGTCGGAGCACATCGACCGCCTCCAGCAGCAGACCGGCCGCGGCGCCGATTCCTGAGAAGCAGTCCGCCCTTCGGCGGACCGCTGGCTGGGCATGCTCTGGGCATGTTCTGGCGAAGCGCGGTCAGTCCCCTGTTCGAGGACGATCGATGACGCGTCACCGGCTACCTTCGTGGCCATGCGAACGACATCGACCTCCATCGGCCTGACCGCGCTCCGCATCGTCCTCGGGGTGGTGTTCATCGCCCACGGCGCCCAGAAGTTCGCCCAGGGCATCCCCAACGTGGTGCAGGGCTTCTCGGGCATGGGCGTTCCCCTCGCCGAGGTCGCAGCACCCCTCGTCGCCGGCCTCGAGCTGGTCGGCGGCGTCCTGCTCGTGCTCGGCGTCGCGACCCGCGTCGTCGGCGTGCTGCTGGCCGTCGACATGGTCGTCGCCGGGTTCCTGGCCCACGGCACCGCGGGCTTCTACTCGCAGGACGGCGGGTTCGAGTACGTGCTCGTGCTCGCGGTGGCCTCGCTCGCTGTCGCACTGACCGGGCCCGGGCGGTTCTCGCTCGACGCCCTGGTGCTCAAGTCGTCGCGCCGTCGTCGTGGCGTCGAGGAGCCCCTGCCCGCCTGAGCGCGCGTCCCGGTTTCGTCTGGTGCGAGGTTCCGTACTCGGTGCGAGCTCACGAGGCCCGCACCGGGAACGGAACCTCGCACCGCTCGCGCGGCCCCTCGCACGGTGCGAGGGGCCGCGCAGCTGTTCAGCCCGCCAGTGCGTCCATGACCTGGCGGGCGATGCGTCGGCCGGCCCGGTTCGCACCGATGGTCGATGCCTGGGGACCGTAGCCGGCCAGGAACAAGCGCGGCTCCTCGGCCGACCGGCCGTCCTCGACCACCACCCCGCCCGCCGTGGTCCGCAGGTGCAGCGGCGCGAGGTGCCGCAGGTCGGCCCGGAACCCCGTCGCCCAGATCACCGCGTCGGCGTGCACGTGGGTGCCGTCTGCCCGCACCACCCCGGCCTCGTCCATCCTGGTGAACATCGGCTCGTCGCGCAGCACACCGCGGTCGATGCCGGCGCGGATCCGTCGCGACACCGGGACCCCGGTGCCGCTGACGATGCTCGGCAGGACCTCGCCGGCGCGGGCGGCACGGTCCTGTTCGTCGACGGCGGCCACGGCGGACTCGACGTCGAGCGACGCCGTCCCGGCCCAGACCATCGGGCGCCGGGTGAACCACCGCGTCGAACGGGCGACGCCGTCGAGTTCGAGCAGGAACCCGATCGCGCTCGTCCCACCGCCCACCACCACGACGTCCTGGCGGGCGAACTCGGAGGCGCTGCCGTACTCGGTCGTGTCGACCTGGCGTCCGCGGAACACGTCGCGCCCCGGGTACCACGGCACGAACGGGGTGCCCCACGTGCCGGATGCGTTCACCACGACCTCGGCACGGATGCGTGTGACGGTGCCGTCGGCGCTCCGGGTCGTGACGCACAGGCCACCGTCCGTCGCGGCATGGCCCGCCACGCCGCCGTCGCCGTCGATGCGTGAGACGGACGTCACCGTGACCGGGCGCCGCACCCGCAGGTCGTAGTGCTGCTCGAACCGCCGGTAGTACTCCCCGACGACGTCCCGTGCAGGCCGTGACCGGTCGGCGTCGTCGAACTCCAAGCCCATGGCGCGCATGCCGGGCAGGTCGTGCACCCGGTGCGCCGCCCCGAGACGCAGCGCCTCCCACCGGAACTGCCACGCCCCACCGGTGCTCGGCGCGCGGTCGAGGATCACCAGGTCGCTGCCGGGGACGAGCCCGAGACGGCGCAGGTGGTATCCCACGGAGAGCCCCGCCTGCCCCGCACCGATCACCACCACGCGGGCGTGCTGGTCGACCGGGGTCTCGAGGGGTTCCGTCATCACTTCGATTCTGCTGTGCGGGCCAGCCGTCGCGCGACGTCCAGATCGAGGTACATGGTAGAGTGATCGGCAGATTTCAAACCACGAACCGTCTGGTTCCCCGAGTGATCTTCCGTCATTCGCCAGGACCGGACCAGAGCCGAACGAGGGGGTCACGCATGGGGCGCGGCCGTCAGAAGGCGAAGCACACCAAGGTCGCCCGTGAGCTGAAGTACTTCAGCCCGCAGACGAACTACGGTGCGCTCGAGCAGGAGCTCTCCGCCGGACAACACTCCGACGAGAACTACGTCGACCGTTGGGCGGACCAGTACGGTCCGGAACCGGCGGAAGACGAAGACGAGTTCGAGACCCAGGCAGACCAGAACAAGTCCGCCTGACCTCTCTCGCAGTCACGCCGCGCAGCCCTCGGGCAGCGCGGCGTTTCCGCGTGCCCGGACAGCCGTCGGCGCGCTCGGATCCCGGCCTCGAGTGGTCACGACTCACCGCGTGCACGACGCCGAGTGGTCACAACCCGTCGGTTGGAGGCCCGCCAAACGACGGTTCGTGACCACTCGCCGCACGCACTTCGGCGAGTCCGCGGCACACCCACGACGGCGGCACGGGCCACCCCGCACTCGCCACACTCCCGGTGCTACGCCCCGTTGCCGCGCCCGAATCCCGGCCCCGAGCGGTCACGACTCACCGCGTGCACGACGCCGAGCGGTCACAACCCGTCGGCTGCAGACCCGCCAAACGACGGTTCGTGACCACTCGCCGCACGCAGAACGGCGCGGCGGCAGCCAGCCGCCCGGCGGGTCAGCCCGCGTAGCTCCCGACGAGCCGGACCGCGCCGCCGTCGACACCCTTGGCGCCCTGCTCGAACCCGGTCAGGTCCCGTGCGGACGTGGCGATCGTGCCGACGGGCCACGTGGGCATGCCGGCGGCACCGAGTGACTCGATGACGTCGGCAGCAGCCCCGGCCGAGACGACGGCGAACATGCCGATGCCCAGGTTCCAGGTGCCCTCGGTGTCCTCGATCGGGGTGCCGGCCATGTCGGCCAGGACCCGGAACACCGGGAGCGGCTGCCAGGTGGAACGGTCGACCTCGACCCAGGAGCCGACGGGCAGCACACGCGCCAGGTTCGCGGCGATGCCACCACCGGTCACGTGCGAGAGCGAGTGCACCGCGCCCGGGTGCTGCTCGAGCAGCGCCAGGAGCGGTGCGGTGTACAGGCGGGTCGGCTCGAGCAGGGCCTCGCCGACGGAGACCGCGCCGCCGAACCCGACGCCGCTCAGCTCGGGCAGCTGGTCCGTGAAGCCGACGCCCCGCGACGCCAGGATGTGCCGCACGAGGGAGTACCCGTTGGAGTGCAGGCCCGACGACTCGATCGCCAGGACCACGTCGCCGTCCTGCACCAGGTGCGCGCCGAGCTGTGCGTCGGCCTCGACGACACCCGTCGCCGCACCGGCCACGTCGTAGTCGTCCGGGCCGAGCAGTCCCGGGTGCTCGGCGGTCTCGCCACCGACCAGGGCGGTGCCGGTCTCCGAGCAGCCGCGGGCGATGCCGGCGACGATGTCGGCGATCCGGCCCGGCACCACGCGGCCGCACGCGATGTAGTCGGTCATGAACAGCGGCTTCGCGCCGACCACGACGATGTCGTCGACGACCATGCCGACCAGGTCCTGTCCGATGGTGTCGTGCTTGTCGATCGCCTGCGCGATGGCGACCTTGGTGCCGACGCCGTCGGTCGACGTCGCGAGCAACGGGTGTGAGAAGTCCTTCAGGAACGAGACGTCGTAGAGCCCGGCGAACCCACCGACGCCACCGAGGACCGAGGCGTTGTGGGTGGCCGCGACCGCGGACTTCATCAGTTCGACGGCCAGGTCACCGGCAGCGGTGTCCACTCCGGCTTCGGCGTACGGGTTGGGCATGCGGAGTCCTTCGCGGTGACATGGCAGACTTGTGCGGTACCCCCCGATTCTACTGATCTGGAGCACACCCGCGAATGTGCGGCATCGTCGGCCTTGTTGCGCAGGGCCCCGCCAACCAATCCATCTACGACGCACTGCTCCTCCTGCAGCACCGCGGGCAGGACTCGACGGGCATCGCCACGGTCGAGGGTCACGTGCACCACATGCACAAGACCCGCGGGCACGTGCGCGAGGCGTTCCGCACCCGCGACATGCGTGCCCTCCTCGGCACCATGGGGCTCGGACACGTCCGCTACGCCACCAAGGGCGCCGCGACGAACGAAGAAGAAGCCCAGCCGTTCTACGTCAACGCGCCGTACGGCATCGTCCTCGTCCACAACGGCAACCTCACCAACACGCGGGAACTCACGCGTGAACTGTTCGACATCGACCGTCGCCACCTGAACACGACGAGCGACACCGAGCTCCTGGTGAACGTGCTGGCGCACGAGCTGCAGGGCCAGGTCCGCGGCGCGAACCTCGACCCGGGCCAGGTCTTCGACGCCGTCGAGCGTGTGCACGAGCGGGTCGAGGGCTCCTACGCCACGATCGCGACCATCGCCGGGCACGGGCTGCTGGCCTTCCGCGACCCGTTCGGCATCCGCCCGCTGATCCTCGGCCACAAGTTCGACGAGGCCGGGCAGCCGGAGTGGGTCGTCGCGAGCGAGTCGCTCGTGCTCGAGTCCGGCGGCTACGAGATCGTCCGCGACATCGCCCCGGGCGAGGCCGTGTTCATCGAGATGAACGGCCAGATGCACGCCCGCCAGTGCGCGAAGAACCCGCGTCTGGTGCCGTGCTCCTTCGAGTACGTCTACCTGGCGCGTCCCGACTCGGTGATGAACGGCATCTCGGTCTACGACGCGCGTCTGCGCCTCGGCAACCGCCTGGCCGACACCATCGAGCAGTACGCGCCGACCGGCGACATCGACGTGGTCATGCCGATCCCGGACTCGAGCCGTCCGGCGGCCATGCAGGTCGCCCGGAAGCTCGGCATCGAGTACCGCGAGGGCTTCTACAAGAACCGCTACGTCGGCCGCACCTTCATCATGCCGGGGCAGGCGGAACGCAAGCGTTCGGTGCGTCAGAAGCTCAACGCGATGTCGTCCGAGTTCAAGGGCAAGAACATCCTGATCGTCGACGACTCGATCGTCCGCGGCACCACGAGCCGCGAGATCGTCGAGATGGCCCGGGCCGCCGGCGCGAACGAGGTCACGTTCACGAGCGCCGCTCCTCCTGTCCGGTTCCCGCACGTCTACGGCATCAACATGCCGACGCGTGCGGAGCTCATCGCGCACGACCGGAAGATCCCGGAGATCAACCGCGTGCTCGGCAGCGACCACCTGATCTACCAGGAGGTCGGGGACATGCGCGACGCCATCATCGAGGGCTCGGACGTGACCGACCTCGAGATGAGCTGCTTCACGGGCGAGTACGTCACGGGCACCGTGAGCCCGGAGTACCTGTCCTGGGTCGAGGCCAACCAGCTCAGTTGAGTGGGGGTCGCGATCGCGACCACCAGACGGACGGGAGGCCCGGTGCCAGCTGGCACCGGGCCTCCAGTCCGTTGATCGGGAGCGGCTACGGCCGCTGGTCACCGTGGTCGTCGAGCTCACCGTCGACCGTCTCGGGCGGCAGTTCGACCTCGACGCGCTCCGCCGTCAGGCGGGCCGACCGCCGGGCGTAGACCCGGTCGAACACGACGGCGACGACCGCACCGACGAAGGCGCCGATCGTGACGCCCCACAGGCTGAAGTAGCCGACCAGGCTGCCGAAGCTGGTCTGGTCCCGCTGGCCGCCGAGGTTCATGGTGAGGGCGACCACGACGAGGGTCGCGAGGAACCCGAGCACGGCACCGCCGACGATGAACACGCCGAACTTCGGTGCACGGCGGATGGTGACCTCGTCGGGGCTGGCGACCGCGCTGGGAGCCGGTGCCGGCGTGGGGAGCGGCTGCTCGTCGGGTTGATCGGTGTTGCTCACCCGTCCATTGTCCCCCACTGTGGGACGTCCCGCGGCCTGTGCGCGGCGACCGATCCGGGAGAGGATGGTCGCTACTGGTCGGTATCCCAAGCGGAGGAGGTGTGTCGGATGCGTGAACGAACCGCACCCGCCCGCCGACGCCGACCGGCCGCCCCCGCCCGCGTGGCCTGGCCCGTCGCGCAGCGCGCGGAAGAGGACCGCGCCGTCGCCGTCGTCGCCGAGCACCGGTGGAGCGTCGCGCTCGTCGGTGCCCCCGGCATCGGCAAGAGCACCGCTGCGGCGCGGGTCACCGACCGCGTCGCCGGTCGCGACGGCACCGGCCGCACGGTCGTCGTGCCGATCACGGCGGTGGCCGCGAGCCGGTCGATGCCCTTCGGCGCCGTTGCCGAGCGCTTCGGCGAGCTGCCGGCGTCCATCTCGGAGCTGTCCGACGACACCGGCGCCGAGCAGCGCTTCCGGGCGATCGAGGACCTCGTCGACCGCGACGTCCTGCTCCGCGTCGACGACGCAGACCACCTCGACGCGATCTCCGCGCGGTACGTCGCCTGGCTGGTCCGCCGGCAGGGCGCCCGGCTCGTCCTGACCTGCCGCGACTTCACGGCGCTCCCCGAGCCGCTCCGCGCGCTGTGGCAGGACGACCTGCTCGAGCGCATCGACCTGCAGCCCCTCGCGCTGCACGAGACCGCGGCGCTCGTGGCCGAGGCGCTGGGGTCGCCGCTCGAGAACGCCTCGGCCGAGCGCGTCCACCGCGCCACCGCCGGCAACCCGCTGTACCTGCGCGAGGTGGTCCGTGCGGCGCGGGTCTCCGGCGCCCTCGACCACACCGCGACCGGGTGGTACTGGCGCGGGCGGGTGACCGCGTCGGACAGCCTCGCGGACATGTACCGCACCGAGCTCGGGTCGCTGCCGGAGGACCTGCGCGACGTCGTCGACATCGTCGCCCTCGCCGACCCGATCCCGCTCGCGCGCCTGCTCGGCCTGGTGACCGGCGGGGACGTCGACCGGGTCGTCGCGCTCGGCCTGGTCCGCATCGACTCGCTCGACGACGGTGCCGCGGTCGTCCGGCCGTCGCACCCGCTCGTCGGCGAGGTCATCCGGACCCTGGTGCCGGTGGCCCGGCGAACGGCACTCTTCGCGCGCGCCAACGCCTTCCGCACCGACCGGCCCGAGGGCGCACCGCCCGCCGCACGCCTGCGTGCCGCACTGTGGTCGCTCGAGTGCGGGGTCCTGCCGTCGGTCGACCAGCTGCTCGACGCGGCACAGGTCGCCGTGCGGCTGCAGGAGCACGAGAGCGGGATCGCCCTGGCCTCGGCAGCGCTCCGCACGACACTCACCCCGACCGAGCAGGTCGCGGCGCACTGCCTCCGCTCGCTGGCGTACTCGTACTCGGACGGCCGTGAAGCCGGCCGCGCCGACGCCGAAGCCGCCTGGAGCGTGGCGAAGCGGCACGTCGGCGACGTCACCGACGAGGCCGTCATCGAAGCGTGCGAGACCCTGGCGAACATCCGCCAGTTCCACGACGACGACGTCACGGCGGCGGTCGCCCTGACCGATGCCGCCACGCGCCTGGTCGTGTCCGACGAGGCCGTCGAGCGACTGCGGCTGCTGCGGATGGCGCACCAGGGCTGGGGCGGGGACTTCGCCGAGGTCCGGGCCGAGATCGAGCGCAGCGGCATCGTGGACGCCCCGACGATGCCGATGTCGTTCCTCGCCGTCGCCCCCTGTGCCGTGATGGCCTTGGCGACCGCCGGCCGGCTGGACGACGCGTCCGCGCTCGGTCACCGCGCCCTGGCCACCGCCGTGGCCCACGTCGAGGCAGCACCCTGGAGCGTCGGCGAGAACTCCTCCGTCCTGCACCAGGTGCAGATGTGGCGCGGCGACCTCGACGACCTGATCATCGAGGTGCCCGCGGGTCGGTCCAGCCCCTACCTGAAGTACGACTTCACGCTCGAGCTCATCGGCCAGGGCAACCTGGCGATCGCACAGCGCCGCTGGGACGACGCCGTCGCCGCGTTCTCGGCGGCGTGCGAACGGTACGACATCGCCGACCACGGCGGGTTCGCGGCCTACCCCTGGGCACGTCTGGCCCTGGCGCTCGCGTACGGCGGACGCCCGGAAGCAGCCGCCAGCGCGCTCGAACGAGCCCGGACCACCCCGCAGCGGGCGATGCGCATCACCGGCGAGCAGGTCGGCGTGTCGATCGCCTGGACCGAGGCCGTGCTCGGCAACCCGGCCGGACTGCAGCACGCCGACGAGATCATCGAACGCAGTACGGCCAACGGCTCGTGGACGCACGTGATGTACGGGTACGCCCTGCACCACGCGGTCGGCATGGCGCAGGGGCGCGACTCGACCGGCTCGCTCGAGCGGATGCGCGAGGCCGCCACCCGCGTCGACGGACCGCTCGCGGCCGCGGTGATCGAGTACGCCGACGCCGTACGCGCCGGCGACCGGACGCGGGTGATCGCGGCGCAGGGCGTGCTCGCGGCGCACGGCGTCTCGGTGACCGCCGGGCGCTCGAAACCGCCGCTGACGAAGCGCGAGTACGAGGTCGCCGAGCTCGCCGCGCAGGGGCTGAGCAACCGGCGGATCGCGGAGTCCCTCGGGCTCTCGACGCGGACGATCGACGCGCACCTGTCGCGCGTCTTCGCGAAGTGGGACCTGCACGCGCGGTCGGAGCTCAGCGAGCTGCTCTGAGTTGCTAGGTACTCGGCGCGGCCGGCTCCGCGTTCCGCGTCGGCTGTCGCGCACGCAAGAACGTTGCGGATTGCAGCACGACGCGCCGCTGCGATTGACACGTTGTGTGGAACATCGCGTACCTTGGTGCCTGTCGCCGGGTTCGGACCCGTTCGGGTCGGGTCCGAATCCCGGCGACTTCAAGCTTAGGAACCCGGTCGATGCGGGCGCATCGGTAGGCACTACCTAATTCGCGTGGGAGTTCTCCGCAGGCGCTTTCGCCGCGGCGGCTCGGTGCTGGGGGATCAGTGCCGGCGGATCAGTGCCGGCGGATCGGTGCCGGCGGCTCGCAGGGTCAGGCGCCGGGGGCGGGCAGCCGGACCGGCAGGAACGCCGTCAGGTCGGCGCGCGAGCCCGAGGCGCTGACGCGCGACTGCGCGACCGCCTCGGCCCAGGTCAGCTCGCCGGACGCAAGGGCGAGCCACGTGGTGGCGTCGGTCTCGACCACGTTCGGCGGCGTGCCACGGGTGTGCCGGGGTCCGGGCACGGCCTGGACGGCGGCGAAGGGCGGCACCCGCACCTCGACGCTGTTGCCCGGGACCTCGTCCGCCAGGCACTGCAACGTCCACCGAACCGCGGTCGCGACGGCCGGTCGAGCCGTCTCCCCATGACGCACGGCAGCAAGTGCCGCTCGCCCGTCGGCGTCCTCGATCCTCCTGGGTGGCATCTCCACAGGCTAGCCCTCGCATCGCGGGCGGCGAGTCGGGCTGGGTAGGGTGATCGGGTGCGAATCCTCGTCCTCGGTTCCGGTGCCCGCGAGCACGCGATCATCACGGCCCTCCTCGCTGAGCATGCCGGTCACGTCATCACGGCAGCGCCCGGCAACGCCGGCATCGCCGCCGACGTCGAGACCGTCTCCCTCGACCCCACCAACGGTGCGCTCGTCGCGGAGTACGCGATCGAGAACGACGTCGAGCTCGTCGTCGTGGGCCCCGAGGCCCCGCTCATCGCCGGCGTGGCCGACCCGGTGCGCACCCGCGGCATCCCCGTGTTCGGGCCGGGCAAGGCCGCCGCACAGCTCGAGGGCTCGAAGGCGTTCGCCAAGCGGATCATGGGCGAGGCCGGTGTGCCCACCGGGCGCCCGGTCTACGCCGGCACGGCGGACGAAGCCGTCGCCGCGATCGACGAGCTCGGCGCCCCGTACGTGGTCAAGGCCGACGGGCTCGCCGCTGGCAAGGGCGTGCTCGTGACCGACGACCGCCAGGCCGCGATCGACCACGCCACCTACTGGCTCCAGCACGGGCACGTCGTGGTCGAGGAGTTCCTCGACGGCGAAGAGGTCTCGTTGTTCTTCCTGAGCGACGGGCACGACGTCCGCGCGCTCAGCCCCGCGCAGGACTACAAGCGCCTGGCCGACGGCGACCTCGGACCGAACACGGGCGGCATGGGCGCGTACTCGCCGCTGCCGTGGCTCGCCGACCGCTGGCCGTCCGAGCAGGCCTTCGTCGACGAGGTCACCGAGCTCGTCGCGCTACCGACCGTCCGCCGCCTCGAGCACGAGGGCACGCCGTTCGTCGGGCTCCTGTACTGCGGCCTCATCGTCACCGAGCAGGGCGTCCGCGTGATCGAGTTCAACGCGCGCTTCGGTGACCCGGAGACGCAGGTCGTGCTCCCCCGCCTGGCGACCCCGCTCAGCGAACTCCTGCTGGCCGCCGCCACCGGGCAGCTCGGTGCCGTGCCCGCACCCGTGTTCCGCGACGAGGTCGCCGTGACCGTCGTCCTGGCGAGCGAGGGCTACCCGGAGAACCCGCAGACCGGCCGACCGATCACCGGCATCGACGACGCGAACGCCCGCGACGGCGTCTCGGTCGCGCACGCCGCCACCGGCGTCCTCGACGACACGCTCGTCGCCACGGGCGGCCGGGTGCTCAGCGTCGTCGCGACCGGGTCGGATTTCGCCCAGGCCCGTGAGCGTGCCTACGCCGGGCTCGGCGACATCACGCTCGAGGGCGCGCAGTTCCGCACCGACATCGCCGCGAAGGTCGCGAAGTGACCGCCCCTGCGCCGATCGCCGGCTGGCACCACGTCTCGTCCGGCAAGGTCCGCGAGCTCTACGTGCCCGAGGGCACCGCCGACCTGGCGAGTGCGTCCGAGCTGCTGCTCGTCGCCTCGGACCGGGTCAGCGCGTACGACTTCGCGCTCGAGCCGCCGATCCCGGGCAAGGGCGAGCTGCTGACCCGCCTGTCGCGGTTCTGGTTCACCCAGCTGAGCGACGTCCCGAACCACATCATCGGCCCGTCCTCCGGTGGCACCCCGGTGCCCGCCGAGGTCGAGGCACGGTCGATGCACGTCATGCCGCTCACGATGTTCCCCGTCGAGTGCGTCGTACGCGGGTACCTGGTCGGCAGCGGCTGGGCCGAGTACCAGGAGACCGGCAGCGTGTGCGGCGTCGCGCTCCCCGCGGGCCTGTCCAACGGTGACCGCCTGCCGGAACCGATCTACACGCCGGCGTACAAGGCGGCCCAGGGCGAGCACGACGAGAACATCTCGTACGAGCAGACCGTCGACCTGGTCGGTGCCGAGACCGCGGCCACCCTGCGCGAGCTCTCGCTGCACGTCTACACCGAGGCCGCGGCCATCGCCCTCGAGCGGGACGTCGTCATCGCCGACACCAAGTTCGAGTTCGGGCAGGACGCCACCGGCCGGATCCGCATCGCCGACGAGGTCCTGACGAGCGACTCCAGCCGCTACTGGGACGCCCGCTCCGCCGACCGCACCGACTCGTTCGACAAGCAGATCGTGCGGGACTGGCTCAGCGCGCACTGGGACCGCCAGGGCACGCCGCCGGTGCTCCCGGACGAGATCGTCGAGCGCACGGCTGCGCGCTACGCCGAGCTGATCGAGCGCCTCGGCGCCTGACGCCGCGCCCAGCGCGGCGCGTGGCGTGGCGTGGCGTGACCCGGACGGTCACGACACCCCGCTCACGTCCGTCGGGCGGTCACGAACCGTCGGCCGACGCCCCGCCAGCCGACAGTTCGCGACCACTCGGCGCCCCACGCACGACACGTCGCGACCCCTCGCCGCGTGACGCCCGTCGCCGGCCGAACGGTCACGACACCCCGCTCAGGTCCGGCGAACGGTCACGAACCGTCGCCCGAGGCCCCGCCAACCGACGGTTCGCGACCACTCGGCGCCCCAGGCACGACACGTCGCGACCACTCGGCCGGCGACGACCCGCCGCGCGACCGCCGACGAGCCGGACAGTTCTCGACCGGTCAGGCCTCGCGCGCCACCACGACGACGGTCAGGTCGTCGCCCGGGTCGTGCTCGGCGACGCGTGCGCGCACCCGCTGCAGGAACGTCTCGACGTCCGGGGACTCCCGGTACAGGGACCCGAGCTCCGACAGCGACGCGAGCGTGGAGTCCCAGAGCTCGAGCGCGCCGTCGGTCACGACGATGAGCACGTCACCGGGCCGGAGCACGAGCGACCCGGCCGCGCGGGGCATCCCGGCGGGGTGCAGCCCGATCGGCAGGTCCGACGACCGCAGGATCCGCTCGGCACCGTCGTCACGGAGCTGCAGCACGAGCCCGTGGCCGGCGTCGGCGAAGTCGAGTCGCCCGGTGGACGGGGTCAGCCGGCCGTGGAACATCGTCGCGAAGGACTCGGCACGGCTGAGCTCGGGGGCGACCTGCGCCTCGAGTTCGGCGACGGCGGTGCCCGGGTCCTGGTCGCCGCGGGCGAGCAGCCCTCCGCGGATGTTCGCGGCGAGGAGCCCGGCGGACATCCCCTTGCCCATGACGTCCGACACGGTCAGGTGGATCGAGTCCTCGCCGGAGCGGTGCCAGTCGTGGAAGTCACCGGAGACGAGCCCGTGCGGGATCGACATCCCCGTGATCCGGTACCCGGGAACCTGCACCTCGGTCGGCTGCAGGCCGTTGAGCACGGTGCGCAGGCGGTCCTCGTCGGCTCCGGCCAGGAGCTCACGCTCAGCCCAGACGCCGAGTTCCTGCAGCAGTTCGAGCTCGTCGGCGTCGAGGGTGCGCGGCTCGGGGTCGATCAGGCAGAGGGTACCGACCTTCAGGTCGTCGTCGCCTGCCCGGAGCCCGACACCGGCGTAGAACCGGACGTTGGGGTCGCCGAGCACCATCGGCAGGTCCGCGTACCGGGCGTCCTCGCGGGCATCCGGGACGACCACGGGCCCCTGCTCGCCCAGGGTCCGTCCGCAGAAGGTGTCCTGCAGCGGGATGACCGGCCCGAAGGCGTCGTCGCTCTGCTGCGACTTGATCGTCAGGGTGGTCTCGCCGGCCAGGTTGAGGAAGGAGCCGGAGACCCCGAGGGCCTCGCGCGCGATGCGGGTGATCCGTTCGAACCGTTCCTCGACGCCACCGTCGACCACGTCGAGTGCCGCGATCAGCGCCGCTCGCCGGACGGCATCGGCCCCGGTCGGCGCGGGCACGGACATCGCGGTTTCCGGCTGCATGCTCCCACGGTAACGCGCTGAACGGACAGGGCCTGGCCCCAGTCCGGAGGGCGCAAGCGGTCGGGCGCGGCGGCGTACCCTGGTCGTCGTGCTCCGAGTCGTCCCCGCAACCGTCCTCGGCGTGGCCGCGCTCCTGGCCCTCGCCGGCTGTGGCGCCCACGACTCCACCGGCCAGGTGTCGGTCACGGTGTCGTCGAACGCCGCCGACCACCCCTACGAGGTCAAGGTGTTCGCCTCGACCGGCAAGCTCTCCGAGCACCAGCGGGTGTTCCCGGGCGGCACGGCCGACTTCGCGGGCGTTCCCCTCGGCAAGGTCACGGTCCGCGCCGGCGACCTCTGCCCGCAGACGACCAAGGTGTCCGACGGCACGGTCGCGACGGTGACCCTCACCACGACCGGCTGCTGACACCACCCGACTCCACGACCGGCTGCTGACACCACCCGCCACCACGACCGGCCGCTGACCCCACCCGTCACCCCGACGACGGGCTGCCGACCCCCTCCGCGACCAGGTGCTCGACACGCGGCTCGCCCGCGACCTCGCGCACCGCCTGCAGGGTCCGCGCGTCGTCCCCGGTCTGCCGGACCTCGTGCTGGTCGACGTGCTCCTGCCACGACCCCACCCGGAACGCCTCCACCCAGGCGTCCGGCCCGGTCGCGACGTCCCGGTAGAGGTTCCAGTCACGGGCACCGGTCCGCCGACGACTCCGCCCGAGCCGTTCGGCGCGCGCCCGGAACTCGTCGACCGCGTCCGCCGGGACCGTCCAGTGCAGCAGCACGAGGGTCTCCCCCGTCGCCGCGCCGTGGTCGTCCGCCACGAACACCTCGTCCCCGAACGGCATCGGCGTCACGGCGCGCTGCCGGTCGGTGAGCACCGGAAACCCGGACACGAGCAGCACTGCGGCGCTGAGCGCGGTAAGGACGCCGGCCCCGGCGAGCACGCCCGTCACCCCGAGCGGCGTGGCGACCGCGCCGGCGAGCGCCGCACCGATCGCGGTGCAGCCGAACAGCACGAGCTGGTACGCGGCGAGCCCGCGGGTCCGGACCCAGGCGGGCAGGAACGCCTGCACGGTGCCGTTCAGGGTCGTCACCACGGCGATCCAGGCCACCCCGCCGACCAGCAGCGCGACGAGCACGACCTCCAGCACGGGGACGAGCGCGACGACGGTGGTGCAGACGCCGAACACCACCGAGGCGATGCCGACCGTGCGGCCGATGCCGAGCCGCGCACGGACCGCCGGCATCAGGAACGCCCCGCCGACGGACCCGATGCCGACGGCGGCGAGCAGCAGTCCGTACCCGCCGGAGGACAGGCCGAGCGAGCCGTCGGCGACGAGCGGCAGGAGTGCCCACAGCGCGTTCGCGGGCACCATGAAGACGGCGAGCTGCACGAGCAGCCGGCGGACGACCGCCGCGTGCAGGACGTACCGCAGCCCGGCGCGGGTGGCGTCGATGAACGGTTCGGCCCGCGTCTCGGGGCGCTGGTAGCCGCGCCAGGCGACGAGCACCACCAGGAAGAGCGCGAACGACAGCGCGTTGGCGGCGAACACGAATGGCACGCCGAGCTGCGCGATCACCACCCCGGCGAGCGCCGGTCCGATCGCCCGGGCGACGTTGACGCCGACGGAGCTGAGCGCCGCGGCGTCGGTGATCGCGGCGCGCGGCACGATCTCGGGCACGAGCGCCTGGTACGCGGGCAGCTGGAGCGCCGAGGCGGTCCCGAGCAGGAACGTGACGGTGAGCAGGAGCGCCGGGGTCATGTCGCCGGTCGCGGTGAGCACGGTCATCACGACGCCGACGACCACCTGGAACGCCTGCACCCCGATGAGCAGCTTCCGTCGGTCGACGAACTCGCCGATCACCCCGGCGGGGATCCCGACGAGCAGCACCGGCAGGCTCGACGCGGTCTGCACGAGGGCGACGACGACGGGTGCGGCGTGCTCGTCGACGAGCAGCCACTGCGCGCCGACGGTCTGCATCCAGCTGCCGATGTTGCTCACCAGCACCGCGATCCACAGGGCGCGGAAGACCGGGATCGCGAGCGGCGCCAGGGCGCCGCCGCGGGGTGCTTTGGTGGTGCGTTCCGTGGTCACGTCGCCTCCTGGGGTGGGACGGGGACATCCTGGAGGCGCGGTGTGCGCCGGGCGCACGCCGCGCCTCCAGGGATGGTCGGGTCAGGCGGCGGCGTCGGTCGCGCTGGTCGCGGCGACGGCCCGCTCGATGACGTCGGCGACGTCCTTCGGGTGGGTCTGCATGACGAGGTGCGGGGCGGCGAGCTCGGTCACGTCGGTGATGCCGGCGCGGGTGTAGCCGAAGCGCTCGACCTCGGGGTTGATGGTGTGGTCGTCGGACGAGACGATTGCCCACGCGGGGGTGGTCTTCCACGCAGCGGCGGAGGCCGGCTCGCCGAACGCCGCGCCGGAGAGCGGGCGCTGCGAGACCGCCAGGACCTCGGCGACGCGCGGGTCGACCCCGGCGGCGAAGACCTGCGGGAACGCGTCGATCGCGACGGAGACGTCGGTGCCGTCCTCGGCGCCGGCGACCGGGTACGGCGTGTACACCAGGTTCGCGGCGAGGTCCGAGTCGGGGAACCCGCCCTGCAGCTGCCCGAGGCTCTCGCCGACCTCGAGCACGTAGCCGGAGACGTAGACGAGTCCGACGACGTTCTCGGCCTCGCCGGCGACGGTGATCACGGCCCCGCCGTACGAGTGCCCGGCGAGGACGACCGGCCCGTCGACGTGCTCGGCGACGGCGCGGATCGAGGCGCCGTCCTCGGCGAGGCTCCGGTTGTAGACCGGCGGGACGAGGACGGTGTGGCCGCGGTCGAGCAGCTCGCGGGTGACGGGTGCCCAGCTGGCGGAGTCGGCGAACGCGCCGTGGACGAGGACGATGGTGGGTGCAGCCATGTGCGGGTCTCCTTCGTGACGAACGTCTGGGGTGGTGCGGGGACCGGGGGTCCCGGCGTCGTCACGCTAGGGCTGGGGGTGCTGCGTCGTCGTGTCCCTGTCGTTGCCCGTCACCCCCGACGACAGCCCGTGCCGGCGGCCCCGGGTGCGGCGCACGGTGCGCTCCGACGGTCGGACACACCGTGCCGGGGTCCCCCTGCGGGGCGGAGGCTCCGCGACGGGGTCCCCGCCGGGGCCCCCTTCTCCCCCCTGCTCCACGGCGCGGCCGGTTAGCGTGATCGCATGGAACACGAAGACGGCACGACGACGACGTCGGCCCAGGACTTCGTGGACGCGCTCGCCGAACCGGTCGTGGTCTTCGACCGCCACCTGGACGTCGTGGCGGCGAACCGGATCGCCGGCGCCCTGTCCGCGTCCCTCACCGTCGGCACGAACCTGGCGCGGTTCACCTTCCTGAACCCCTGGGTCGAGGACTCGGTGGACGGCTGGGAGGCCGAGGCGCACCGCACCGCCGCGATGCTCCGGGACTCGCTGGACGAGCACGACGCCGACGACCGGTTCCAGGAACTCCTGGGCGAGCTGATGGCCAGGAGCACGACGTTCGCGACCGAGTGGGCCGGCGGAGCGGTCCGGCCGACTCGCCGCGGGGAGTCGGCGTTCGAGAACCCGCTGGTGGGCCGGATCGACCTGCGGTGGGAGCAGCTGCGTCGACTGGAGGACCCCGAGCACGTGCTCGTGGTGTGGACGGCTGCGGACGAGGAGTCCGCCGCGCGGCTCACGACGCTCCGGGGACTGCTCGACGAGGGCGCGACGACCGCCTGACCGGCGAGCGCGGCCACCACGGCGAGCGCGGCGACCGCGGCGACCGCGGCGACCGCGGCGACCGCGGCGACCGCAGCCACCACTGCGACCGCCTGGCTAGCCCACCGCGGTCTCGCCCGCGACCGGTTCCCGGCGCGCGGTGCCCTGCTGCACCTGCGCGGCGAGGTACGCGACGGCCGCGGCTGCGGGGGTGCCGGGGTCGGCCCAGAAGGTGACGAGCACGTGGGAGCTGCCCGGGATCGCGAGGTTCTGCCAGCGGAACTCGACCCACCCGATCGGGTCGATCCAGTGCCGCGAGACCCCGGTGCGCTGCACGGCGACGTCGTGCCGCGCCCAGATGCGGGCGAAGTCCGGGTCCTGCAGGGTCAGGGTGCCGACGATCTCCTGCAGCCGGGGGTCCTCGGGTTCGGCGTGCAGCCGGAGCGCGGCGACGACCCGGTGCGCGGTGCGGTCCCATTCGGCCGCGTGCTGCCGGGACGCCTCGGAGAACATCTGCAGGACGAGGTTCGCGCCCGGCTCCATGTAGCCGGGGCCGAGGGCGCTCGCCAGGGCGTTGGACAGGATGATGTCCTGGTTGCGGTCCATCACGAACGCCGGGGTGTGCGACCACTGCGCCAGGAGCGACCGGACCGAGTCGTCGAGCCCCGGCGGCACGGCCCCCTCGGGGCGGCGGCGTTCGGCGTGTGCGAGGCGGCGCAGGTAGTCGACCGCCTCGTGGTCGAGCCGCAGGGCCCGGCCGAGCGCCACGAGCACCTGGTCGGACGGCTGGTGATCGCGGCCGCGTTCGAGCCGCAGGTAGTACTCGGGGCTGATGCCCGCGAGCCGCGCGACCTCTTCACGGCGCAGGCCGTCCACTCGTCGTCCGGGCTCGCGGGTGAGGCCGACGTCCTCGGGCTGGACGAGTGCCCGACGGGCGCGGAGGTACTGCCCCAGTTCGGACCGTCGCGCATCCACGCGAGCAGGATAGCCGGAATCCGCAAAGAACGCGAGAACTACCGTTCTCCGGGTGTGCCGCTCCGCGCGATGGTCTGGTGCGGCGGCTCCCCGAACCGTTCCCGGTAGTACGCCGCGAACCGCCCCAGGTGGGTGAACCGCCACCGCCGCGCGACCTCGCTGACGAGCAGCGCGCGGGAACCCGGCCGCCCCAGCTCCAGGTGCACCCGGTCGAGCCGGACCTCACGCAGGTACTGCATGGGCGTGACGCCGAGACGACGGCGGAACAGGTCCTGCAGGCCGCGCTCGCTCAGGTCGCAGGCCGCCGCGACGTCCGCCACGGTCAGCGTCCGGTCGGCGTGGTCGTGCACGAAGCCGATCGCCCGCCGCATCCGGTCCGCGACGTCCGATCGCGACCGGGCGAAGGTCGACAGGACGACGGTCGCGATCCGCCGGTTCAGGGCCGCACGGTCGTCGGCGGGCAGGGCCGGGTCGAGGATGCGCCCGGAGGCCTCGCGCAGCAGTGCCCGCAGCGGCTCGAGTGCGGGATCGGCCGCGTCCGGCTGCCCGAACACCGAGGACTCCCCCGTGTCGCCGAGCAGCGACGGCGACAGGTGCAGCAGCGTCGTGGCGGTCGCGTCGGTCTCGAACCCGTACGCGACGGACGCCGAGAGCATCATCGGGCGCTCGGCACCGACCTCCCAGTGCTCGCCGTCGTCGGCGGTCAGGCTGGCCCGGCCGTCGGCGAGCCAGAACACGACGTGGTCGGGGCGCGGACCGATCGTCCCCGACCGCTTGCCCGGTGTCGCGATCCGGTGGATCGACAGATCGTCGTCCCCGCCGGTCTCGTAGCCGAAGCCCTCGTCGTCCGCGGTCACGGCGTCGGGACCCGGTCCCACTCGTCGCCGTACCGGGACAGCACCGACCACCGCGAGACGGGCCACGTGGTCACGAAGGCGCGCCCCACGACGTCGTCGACCGGCACGGTGCCGTGCACGCGCGAGTCGGCGGAGTCGTAGCGGTTGTCGCCCATCACCCAGATGCGCCCCTTCGGCACGGTGATCTCGAAGTCCTTCCCGGCGACACGGTCCGACCCGCGTTCGAGCACGACGTAGGGCTCGTCCACCGCGTGCCCGTTCACCGACAGGCGACCCCGGGCGTCGCAGCACGACACCGTGTCACCCGGCAGGCCGATGACCCGCTTGATCAGGTCGTCGCCCTGGCCCATGCCGAGCCAGCCGCCTGGGTCCTGGAACACCACGACGTCACCGCGCTGCAGCGGGACGACCCCGGGCACGAGCTCGTTGACGAGCACCCGGTCCCCGATGAGCAGTGTGTTCTGCATCGAGGCCGAGGGGATGTAGAAGGAACGGACCAGGTACGCCTTCACCAGGAAGGACGCCAACAGCGCCACGACCACGATGATGACGAGGTCACGCAGGAACCGCAGCCCGCCGCGCTTCGGCTCGTCCTCGGCCGCTGGCTCGGACGGGGGTCCGGCGTGGGCATGCGTGTCGCTCAATGCGTCAGCACCACCTTGACGAGACCGATCACGAACGCCACCGCGGCCAGCACGATGCCGCCCCACAGCCCGAGGAACGTCGGCTGCTTCCCACTGAACCGCTGCATGAACACGCCCACCAGCCC
Source organism: Curtobacterium sp. MCLR17_051 (assembly GCF_003234395.1). Lineage (NCBI taxonomy): Bacteria > Bacillati > Actinomycetota > Actinomycetes > Micrococcales > Microbacteriaceae > Curtobacterium > Curtobacterium sp. MCLR17_051. Next base: position 98,680 of record NZ_QKTA01000010.1, on the reverse strand, counting down.
GATGCGCACCACCAGGATCACGGTCGCCGCGACCTGTGCCCACTCCGCCGGCAGCCACCCGATCCAGGCAGCCGCGTAGAGGACCGCCGGGATCATGCCGGAGGTCGCGATCGGGTTGGCGTTCCGGACGATCGTCGCGACCGAGTCGCGGCGCGCAGCGCGGTCCGCAGCGGACTCCTCGCCGTCGTCGCCGAGCCCGTGCGCGACCAGGTGCGCGAGCACGTGCGCCAGGTACGTCAGCACCGCGGTCGCCAGGACGGTCGCCACCGCGGCGCCGTGGTGGATCTGCTCCGGGTTCACCGCGATCGCGACGGCGAGCACCGTGATGTTGCCGTAGATGTACGACGACATCCGGTCGCGGACGTGCTCGAGCGGCAGGTCGCGGGGGTCCGGGCGACCGCCGCGGGGTCCGCGCCCCGGTCGGGAGGGCCATCGTGTGCGTGGCATCCGTCCATCTTGGCCCCCGTGGTCGGCCGTCCGCCGACAGGACACCGGGTGCGATGGTCACACGGGTGGCCGGTTCCGGCAGACTGGGTGCCGATCGGTGCGACGGAGCGCCGGACAGGAGGCACGGATGACGTCCGCACGACCACTCGCCCTGGTGACCGGGGTGGGCCGCAGAGCCGGCATCGGCGCAGCGCTCGCCACCCGGCTGGCAACAGACGGATGGGACCTCGCCATCTCGTGGTGGGGACCCTACGACGACCGCGTGAGCGGCGGGGCGGACCCGGACGGGGTCGAGTCGGTGGTGCAGGAGTGCGAGGCGGCGGGAGCACGGGTGACGCGCCTCCCGGTCGACCTGGAGGACCCGGAGCAGGCGGCCGCACTCGTCGGCCGCGCCGAGACGGAAGCCGGCGCCCCCGTCTCCGCCCTCGTCATGTCGCACTGCGAGTCCGTCGACTCCGACTTCCGCACCACCACGGTCGAGTCGTGGGACCGCCACTTCGCCGTGAACGCCCGCGCACCGTTCCTGCTCGTGCAGGCCTACGCGGCCGGGCTCGAGCGCGCGGGTGAGGCCGCACCGCGCGACCGCCGCCGGATCGTGGCCCTGACGAGCGACCACATCGCGTACAACCTGCCGTACGGGGCGTCGAAGGGCGCGCTCGACCGGATCGTGTTCGGCGCCGCGAAGGAGCTCGGCAGCCTCGGTGTCAGCGCCAACGTGGTGAACCCGGGCCCGAACGACACCGGCTGGATGTCCGACGAGGTCAAGGGGTGGGCCGTCGAGGGCACCCCGCTCGGCCGGCTCGGACGCCCGTCGGACACCGCCGCACTCGTCGGGTTCCTCTGCTCGGAGCAGGGCGCGTGGGTGAACGGGCAGCTGCTGAAGTCGGACGGCGGGATCTCGAACAGCGCCTGATGCACCCATCTGGTTGACGCGTCATCGAATTGGTTGACGCGTCAACCAATCGGGCGCACACTAGGTGCATGCAAACGCACGAACTGCTCGCCGCCGACACCGGGATGGGCGCCGTCACGCTCCGCGTCGCCGACCTCGACGCGATGATCCGGTACTACCGCGACGGCGTGCGGCTGTCGCTGCTCTCCCACGACGGCGGCGTCGCCGTGCTGGGTCGCGGCAGCACGCCGATCGTGATCCTCGAGCACGCGCCCGCGATGCAGCACGCCGGCCCACGCGAGGCCGGACTGTTCCACACCGCGATCCTGTTCGACACCCGTGCCGACCTGGCCGCCGCGCTGTACTCGGTCGCCACGCAGTACCCGGCGGGCTTCACCGGCAGCGCCGACCACCTGGTGAGCAACGCGTTCTACTTCACCGACCCCGAGGGCAACGGCGTCGAGCTGTACTGGGACCGCGACCGCACCGAGTGGTCGTGGACGCACGGCATGGTCGACATGGACACGAAGTACGTCGACCCGAACGCGTTCCTGCAGTCCCACCTGACGCAGGACGCCCTGGAGACCGCCGCGGCACGCCCGGGCAAGGTCGGCCACGTGCACCTGTCCGTCGGCGACGTCGACGCCGCGCGCTCCTTCTACGTGGACACCCTCGGCTTCGAGACCACCGCCGGCTTCGGCGAGGCACTGTTCGTCAGCGCCGGCGGGTACCACCACCACATGGCCATGAACACGTGGAACTCCCGCGGCGCCGGGCGTCGACAGCTCGCACTGGGCCTGGGGCTCGTGCGCATCGAGGTCCCCGCGGCCGACGACCTCGGCGCCCTGACCGAACGCATGCGGCACGGCGGCGTCGAGCTCGCCGACGACGGCCGGACAGTCGCGTTCGACGACCCCTGGGCGAACCGCATCGAGGTGACCACGCCCGGTCGCGGCTGACGCGTCGCGGCACTTCGCGCTGACCGACACCCCACGCGCGCCCGGACCCGCGAGGTGTCGCCCAGCGCGAAACCTCCCCACACCGACCGCCGGACCGGCAGGATGGACCCGTGACTGACGACATCCGGTGGGAGGTGGTCGAGGAGAGCACGCTGTCGCTCCCCGACCACGAAGCGATCGCAGCGCTGCTCGGGCAGGCCTTCCCCGACTGGTCGCACTGGTACGTGGGCGGCCGGAGCTGGTCCGGCATGCAGCCGGAACGCCGGGTGCTCGCGCACGACGCCGACGGGGTCGTCCTGGCCCACGTCGGCATCCGCCGCATGTACATCTCCGTCGGCGGCAAAGACGTCCTGGTCGGCGACACCGGCCTGGTCGCCGTGTCGCCCCGACTGCAGGGCACCGGCGTCGGCCGCGAGCTGATGACCCGGACCGCGGCGGTCCTCGAGGGACTCCGCGTGCCCTTCGGGTTCCTCGGCGCGGGCGAGGACCGGATCCCCTTCTACACGAAGCTCGGCTGGCACGAGTTCCCCGAGGCTGTCGGCACCTTCTCGGCGTTCACCGCCGAGGGCGCGGGCGTCAGCAACACCGAGCAGGGCGGCTGGATGGCGCTGCCGGTGGCAGCGCAGCTCGAGGACTGGCCCGCCGGGCCGATCTGGCTCAACGGCCAGCAGGTCTAGACGCAACGACCAACGGACGGGAGGCCCGGTACCAGCTGGTACCGGGCCTCCCGTCCGTCAGGTCGTGCAGCGGGGCTTACGCCTCGACCGCGACCTTCTCCGGGTCCTCGTTGGAGCCCGGCGCGCTCGGCGCGACCGCGGCGCGCACGCGCGCACCCAGGTCGGCGTCGACGTTCGTCCAGTAGGCGAACACGCGCTCGCGCAGGTCGTCGCGCGTCACCTTCGAGACGTGACCGGCGATGTTGCCGACCAGGCGCTCGCGGGCGGCGTCGTCCAGGACCTCGCGGACGAGCGTGCCGGCCTGGCCGAAGTCGTCGTCCTCCGGGTGCAGGGTCGCGGCGGAACGCTGCAGCGCACCGTCGGACTCCCAGCCCGGGGCGTCGTCGGTCGCGTTCGGGTCGGCGTGCGCACCACCGAGCGAGTTCGGCGCGTACACCGGCACCTCGGACTTCTGGAAGTCGAAGCGCATGCCGCCGTCCTTCGAGTACGAGTGGACCTCGTTCTTCGGGGCGTTCACCGGCAGCTGGGCGTGGTTCGTGCCGACGCGGTAGCGGTGCGCGTCCGCGTAGCTGAAGATGCGCGCCAGGAGCATCTTGTCCGGGCTCGCCGCGATGCCGGGCACGAAGTTCGAGGGGGCGAAGGTCGCCTGCTCGATCTGCGCGAAGTAGTTCTCCGGGTTGCGGTTGAGCTCCATCGTGCCGACCTCGATGAGCGGGTAGTCCGCGTGCGGCCACACCTTCGTCAGGTCGAACGGGTTGAAGCGGTAGGTCGCGGCGTCCTCGTAGGGCATGACCTGCACCTTGAGGGTCCAGCGCGGGAAGTCCTGACGCTCGATCGCGGCGTGCAGGTCACGGATGTGGAAGTCCGCGTCCTCACCGGCGATGCGGTCGGCGTCCTCCTGCGTCAGGGTCTTGTGGCCCTGCTCGGTGATGAAGTGGTACTTCACCCAGAAGCGCTCGCCCTCGGCGTTGATCCACTGGTAGGTGTGCGAGCCGAAGCCGTCCATCTCGCGCCAGCTCGCCGGCAGGCCGCGGTCGCCCATCAGCCACGTGACCTGGTGCGCCGACTCGGGCGACAGGGTCCAGAAGTCCCACTGCATGTCGTGGTCACGCAGGTGCGAACCCGGCAGGCGCTTCTGCGAGCGGATGAAGTCGGGGAACTTGATGCCGTCGCGGATGAAGAACACCGGGGTGTTGTTGCCGACGAGGTCGTAGTTGCCCTCTTCGGTGTAGAACTTCAGCGCGAAGCCGCGGGGGTCGCGCCAGGTGTCCGGGGAGCCCTGCTCACCAGCGACGGAGGAGAAGCGGGCCAGCATCTCGGTCTGCTTGCCCGGCTGCAGGAACGCGGCGCGGGTGAAGCGCGAGACGTCCTGCGTGACGGTGAAGGTACCGAAGGCGCCGCCGCCCTTGGCGTGCACGACCCGCTCCGGGACGCGCTCGCGGTTGAACTGGGCGAGCTTCTCGACCAGGTAGTGGTCGTGCAGCGCGAGGGGGCCGTCGGCCCCGACGCCCATCGAGTGCTCGTCGCTCGAGACGGGTGCGCCGCTGTTGGTCGTGGTGGTCGGGGTGCCGGTCGGCGTGTTCTGGTCGGACACGGTTCCTCCTGGAGGTGGGACGTTGGTTCGGTCAGGGGTGCTCGGGTGGTTCGGGGTCCGGCGCGTCGTGCGGCCGGTGCGGTGGGCGGTCGCCGTCAGGCGGGCGTGTGGGCTCCGGGGGCCTGCGCGTTCGCGCCGGGCGCGTCTGGGTGATCGCGCTCTGCGACGTCGTGTTCTGCGTCGTCGCGCTCTGCCGCCGCGCAGCGTTCGCAGATGCCCCAGTAGGTGACCTCGGCGGTGGTGACCGCGAAGCCGTGGGTCTCGGACGGCGTCAGGCAGGGCGAGTGGCCGACCGCACAGTCGACGTCCTCGATCGCGCCGCACAGGGTGCAGACGATGTGGTGGTGGTTGTCACCGGTTCGGCGCTCGTACCGGGCAGGGCTGCCAGCCGGTTCGATGCGGCGGACGAGCCCGACGCCGGTCAGGGCGTTCAGCACGCCGTAGACGGCCTGGTGGCTGGTGGTCGGCAGCTCCACGGCGAGCGCGGTGACGATGTCGTCCGCGGTGGCGTGCGGCATCGAGTCCGTCGCGCGGAGCACCGCGAGTCGTGGGGTCGTGACCCGGAGCCCCGAGGAACGGAGCAGATCGGCGTCGGCGTCCATGCTGAGCCTTTCTTTTGCAGGAATCAAGACAACGCGTTCACTGTACACGAGCTTCTGCTGCCGACCAGCGAGGACTCACATGCCGCTACCGGAATACGAAGTGTCACGATCCGGTCGCGATCAGCTGGGACGACACTGGACCGACCGTTCCGCACGCTAACGTCCGGACATGTCCACGAGCCAGGGTCTGCCTGAACAGGCGAACAGCACCGCGGACGTCCGGGGGATCATCGCGAAGCGGGACCTGGTCGTCGACCTCATCCGGACGGCCTGCGTCGTCCTCGTCGTCATCGTGCACGTCACGATGGTCGGCGTCGCCGCCGACGACCAGGGGGTGCGGGTCACGAGCCCGCTGCAGGAACTCCCCTGGTACGTCGCTGCCACCTGGGTCGGGCAGGTGATGCCGCTGTTCTTCGTGGTCGGCGGGTTCGCGAGTGCCGTCGGCTGGCGCAGCACCGTCGCCCGAGGTGCGCCGAGCCCCGCCCGCGACTACCTGGCCACCCGCCTGGTGCGGCTGTTCCGGCCCGCGGTGCCACTGTTCGTGTTCCTCGCGCTCGGGCTCGGGGTCGCCACGGCCGCTGGCACGCCGCCGGAGCTGCTGGCCGAGGTCGCGTTCGGCATCGGTTCGCCGCTCTGGTTCCTGGCGGCCTACGGCATCACCCAGTGCTGCGTCCCCGTGATGATGCGCCTGCACGAGCGAGCACCGTGGGCCACCCTCGCCGTGCTGCTCGTGCTCGCCGGGGCGGTCGACGCCGTCCGCCTGGCCACCGGGGTCGCCGAGGTCGGGCTGCTCAACCTCGGCCCGGTGTGGCTCTTCGCGCAGCAGCTCGGGTTCCTCTGGGCCGACGGCTGGTTCGCTCGCCGCTCGAAGGTGCTCCTGCTCGGCATCGCCGTCGCCGCGTACGCCGTGCTCGTGCCGATGACCTCGATCGGGCTCTGGGCACCGGACATGCTGCAGGACCTCAACCCGCCGATGCTCCCGCTGGCGTTCCTGGCGATCGCGCAGGCCTGCCTGGTCCAGCTCGTGCACGCGCCGCTCACCCGACTGATGCGCACGCGGGCCGCCCTCGGGGCCGTGTTCGTCCTCGGCCGCGACGGCATGACCATCTACCTGTGGCACCTGCCGCTGTTCATCGCGCTGAACGGCATCGCCCTGCTCGTCGGGGTGCCGTTCCCGGCACCGGGCTCCGGTCCGTGGTGGGCGTCGCGCATCGTCGCACTCGTGGTGGTGCTCGCCGTCGCGATCGGGGTGGCCCGGGCCCTGCGCTGGTTCGACCGGCCGCTCCCCCGGCTGCTGCCGTCGGCCGACCGTCCGTCGTGGCCGGTCGTCGCGGTCGCCGCCCTCTGCACGATCGGCCCGGCGTTCCTCGTGATGCAGCTGCACCTGTCGTTCGGCGTCGCGCTCGTCGGCGCCGTGGCCGTGCCGGTGGGCGTCTGGCTGCTGTCACGGACCGTCCCGGCACCCGGGGTCGCCCGGATCTGAACCGGTTCTCACCGTCGCGGGGCCACGACGGCCCCCCGGCGGACGTCGGGCGGACGGAGGATGGTTCCGGCGGCGCGAAGGACGAGTCCGCCTGATCCCCAGGAGGCTCCCCACGCCGTCGACACCCGAGTTCTGGAGCACCTGGCGGTTCGACCCCCTGGCGGCGGTGCTCCTCGTCGTCGCCGCGCTCGCCTACGGCCGCTGGGTCGTCGGAGCGGTCCGACGGGGTGCCCGGTGGCCGTGGTGGCGCACGCTCGCCTTCGTCACGGCGCTCGTGCTGTTCGGCGTGCTGCAGTTCGGCATCGTCGGCGTCGACGACGAGCGGTTGCGCTGGGCGTTCGTCCTGCGGGCCGCGCTGCTGTTCTTCGCGGTCCCCACCTTCGCCGCGCTCGGTGCGCCCGTCGCACTGCTCCGGATCGGAGGCCCGGCTCGCCTCGCGCAGGTCGCCGACGCGGTCATGGGGTCACGTCCGGTGCGGCTGCTCGGCAACGCGATCGTCGCCCCGTTGGTCGCGCTCGCGCTGTTCGCCGTCCTGCTCACCCCGTTCTCGGCGGTGATCCGGGAGTCCCCCGCCTGGGCCGCCGTCATCACCGTGACCGTGCCGGCGCTCGGGTTCGGCCTGCTCGCCCCGCTGTCCGAGGTCGGTGTGCTCGTCTCGTCGACGTTCGCCACGGCCGAGTTCCTGCTCGCGTTCGTCGAGCTCGTCATCGACGCGGTGCCCGGCATCGTGCTGCGGATCACGAACCATGTGCTCGACGGGTCCCTCGTGCCCATGGTCGGGCGGGCCTGGTACCCGTCGCCCCTGCAGGACCAGCACCTGGCGGGCGACCTGCTGTGGTTCATCGCCGAGGTGGCGGACATCCCCGTGCTCGTCGCCCTGTTCCTCCGGTGGCAGCGGACCGACCGCCGCGAGGCCCGGGACGTCGACGCCCTGACCGACGAGCAGATGGACGAGCTCACCCGAGCGCACCTGCAGCGCCGCAGTTGACGGGCGGGGGTGAGTCCGCGACACGAGTGAGCAGAAGAAGTCGAGTACCCGGAGGTGACTCGACTTCTTCTGCTCACTCGTTGGGCGCCGAAGCGCTCGTGCCCTACTTCGACGGGGCCCCCGCGGGCTCGGCGTCGGGCTGCGTGGTGACCGAGCCGGTCTGCTGCCACGCGACGGTCTGCTTCGGCTTCGCCAGGAACAGCGCCGCGACGATGGCCACGATCAGCACGATCGCCGGCAGGTAGAGCGACTCACCCATGGCCTTGGAGAACGGCTCGAGCAGGAAGCCCGGCAGCGCGCCGACCTGCTGCTCGGCGCCACCGGCCGAGGCCCCACCGGACGACGCCGGGAAGTTCGCGGTGATCCGGGCCTCCATCAGGGCGGCGATGCCGGCGGAACCGAGCACCGCACCGATCTGGCGGGTGGTGTTGTAGACGCCCGAGCCGGCACCGGCCAGCTTCGGCGGCAGGTTGCGCGTCGCCGAGACGGACAGCGGTCCCCACATGCAGGCGTTGGCGAGACCGAGGAGGGCGCTCGGCAGGAGCACCCAGCCCCACTCGGCACCGCTCGACAGCAGGGCGCCGAACCAGAACAGGCCGACGGAGAAGCAGGCGAGCCCGAACGAGGCGACCCAGCGCGGGTTCCAGCGGTTCAGGTTCTTGCCGACGATCGGCGCGAGCGCGGCGGACAGCACGGCCTGCGGCACGAGGAGCAGTGCGGCCTGGGTCGGCGAGAAGCGCAGGACGTCCTGTGCCCACAGCATGATCGGCAGCGCGAACGAGGCGATCGCGACACCGACGGCCGTGATGGCGACGTTGGCCAGCGTGAAGTTGCGGTCCTTGAACAGGCCGAGCGGCAGCAGCGGCTCGCCCTTCTGCACGCCCTGCCAGACGACGAAGCCGGCGAGCACCACGAGGCCGACGATGATGAGCGACCACACCGAGATCGGGCCGGCGATGACGCCCCAGTCGTAGGTCTCGCCCTCCTGGATGCCGAAGACGAGCAGGAACAGGCCCGCTGCCGACAGGAAGATGCCGAGGTAGTCGAAGCGGTGTCCGTGCCGCTCGAACGACGGCACGAAGCGCTGCGCGAGCACGAAGGCCACGACACCGACGGGGACGTTCACGAAGAAGATCCACTCCCAGCCGAAGCCGTCGACCAGCAGGCCGCCGACGATCGGACCGACGAGCGACGCGACACCGGCGACGGCGCCCCAGAGGCCCATGGCCGCGCCGCGGTTCTGCGGCGGGAAGATGCGCGTGATGACCGACATGGTCTGCGGGCTCATCATCGCGGCGCCGAGACCCTGCACGACGCGGGCGACGATCAGCACCTCGATCGAGCCGGCCAGGCCGCACCACAGGCTGGCGAGCGTGAAGACCACGAGGCCGATCTGGTACATGACCTTCGGGCCGAAGCGGTCACCGAGCCGGCCGGTGATGAGCAGCGGCACGGCGTAGGCGAGCAGGTAGGCGCTCGTCACCCAGATCACGGAGTTGATGTCCGCGTCGAGCTTCTGGGCGATGGTGGGGGTGGCGACCGACACGATGGTCGAGTCGACGAGGATCATGAAGAACCCGACGACGAGTGCCCACAGGGCAGGCCACGGCTTCTTCTCGGTCGTCCGCGGAGGCGTGACGGTGGTCATCGAGTGGTTTCCTTGCTGTTCGTGGTGGTGTCTGCGGACGCGACGGAGGCGTCCCAGGAGATGTGGCCGGCGGCGATCCGGTCGGCCGTGGCGGCGAGCCACTCGATCTGCGTCGTGAGCATGGCACGCACGTACGACACGTCGAGCCAGTACCGCTCGGGCAGGTCCTTCGCACGGACGACCCCGAGGATCTCGTCCGCCTCGTCGCGCTGGGCCCGGAGTGCGACGGCCCGCGCCCGGAGTGCGGACTCGGCCTCGTCGACCGACAGGTTCTCGATCTCGGCGACGGCCAGGTGGAAGACGGGGTACTCCTCGGCCGGTTCGGCGATCAGCCGGACGAGCCCGTCGTGCAGGGCCGTCCACCCCTCGTCCGTGATGGCGTAGGTGGTGCGTTCCGGACGGTTGCCCGCCCGGTCGGTCCCCACGATCTCGGCGAGGCCGAGCTCCACCAGGCGGCCGACCTGGTGGTACAGGGTGCCGGGCCGGACCTTGACGTTCCGACCGTCCCGTCGGTGCGTCATCGTCTGGAACATCTCGTAGGGATGCGTCGGCCCCTCGGCCAGGAGCCCGAGCGCGGCGAACGCGAGTGGCGTGAGCGACGGCACACGTGCCTCCAGTCCGCTTGTTCGTTGTTGACTATTCGAAGTGGAATATACGCGTTGGAACAGACATGAACAACCGCACAGCACGGGCCGGTCTGGAGGCCGGTGGCCGTCCCGGCGTGTCGCGCGCGCCCCGTAGACTGGTCGCGTCCCCCCACCCCTGAAGTGCTGGAGAGAACACGTGCCAACGATCGTCGTCGAGGTCATGCCCAAGGCCGAGATCCTCGACCCCCAGGGGAAGGCCGTGGGCAACGCCCTGGCCCGCCTCGGCAAGGCCGACCTGACCAACGTCCGCATCGGCAAGCGCTTCGAGGTGACCGTCGACGGCCCCGTCGACGACGCCAAGCTCGCCGAGGTCCGCGACATCGCAGCCGACGTCTTCTCGAACGCGGTCATCGAGGACGTCGTGTCCGTGACCGTCGAAGGCCAGTGACCCGGATGCGCATCGGCGTCATCACGTTCCCCGGCTCGCTCGACGACCGCGACGCCCAGCGCGCCGTCCGTCTCGCCGGTGCCGACCCCGTCGCCCTCTGGCACGGCGACCACGACCTGCAGGGCGTCGACGCCATCGTGCTGCCCGGTGGGTTCTCGTACGGCGACTACCTCCGTGCCGGCGCGATCGCCGCGAAGGCCCCGATCATGGCCGAGGTCATCGACGCCGCCGGCAAGGGCATGCCCGTGCTCGGCATCTGCAACGGGTTCCAGATGCTGGCCGAGGCCCGTCTGGTCCCCGGGGCACACACCCGCAACGCGCACCAGCAGTTCATCCGCCGCGACCAGAAGCTCCGCGTCGAGACCACCGCGACCGCCTGGACCTCCGGCTTCAGCGCCCAGCAGGAGATCACCATCCCGCTGAAGAACGCCGACGGCCGCTTCGTCGCGGACGCCGACACCATCAAGCGCATCGAGGACAACGGCCAGGTCGTGTTCCGCTACGTCGGCGTGAACCCGAACGGCTCCATCGACGACATCGCCGGCGTCTCGAACGAGCGCGGCAACGTCGTCGGCCTGATGCCGCACCCCGAGCACGCGACCGAGGCCGGCTTCGGCCCGGACACCCCCGCCGCGATGGCCTCGGGCACCGACGGCCTGACCTTCTTCACCTCCGTGATCGAGCACGCGCTCGTCAAGTGACAGGGAACAACGACACCGTGACGACACCCGTTCGCCCGAAGCCCGACACCGTGCAGGACGCGGCAGCCACCCCCGACAAGGAGCAGCCGTACGACGCGCTGGGCCTGAAGCCGGACGAGTACGCCCGCATCAAGGAGATCCTCGGCCGCCGCCCCACGTCGGGCGAGCTGGCGATGTACTCGGTGATGTGGAGCGAGCACTGCTCCTACAAGTCCTCGAAGAACTACCTCCGTCAGTTCGGCAAGAAGGTCACGCCGGAGATGACGAAGAACCTGATGGTCGGCATGGGCGAGAACGCCGGTGTCGTCGACGTCGGCAACGGCTGGGCGGTGACCTTCAAGGTCGAGTCGCACAACCACCCGTCCTACGTCGAGCCGTACCAGGGCGCGGCCACCGGTGTCGGCGGCATCGTCCGCGACATCATCTCGATGGGCGCCCGCCCCGTCGCCGTGATGGACCAGCTCCGCTTCGGCGCGATCGACCACGAGGACACCGCACGCGTCGTGCACGGCGTCGTCGGTGGCATCTCGTTCTACGGCAACTGCCTCGGCCTGCCGAACATCGGCGGCGAGACCTACTTCGACCCGGTGTACCAGGGCAACCCGCTGGTCAACGCCCTCGCGGTCGGCGTGCTCCGCCACGAGGACCTGCACCTGGCGAACGCCTCCGGTGCCGGCAACAAGGTCGTCCTGTTCGGTGCCCGCACCGGTGGCGACGGCATCGGCGGCGCGTCGATCCTGGCGTCCGACACCTTCACCGAGGGCGGCCCGACCAAGCGCCCGGCCGTGCAGGTCGGCGACCCCTTCGCCGAGAAGGTCCTGATCGAGTGCTGCCTCGAGCTGTTCCAGAAGGACCTGGTCGAGGGCATCCAGGACCTCGGCGCCGCGGGCATCTCCTGCGCCACCTCGGAGCTCGCGAGCAACGGTGACGGCGGCATGCACATCTCGCTCGACGACGTCCTGCTCCGCGACCCGACGCTCACCGCCGAAGAGATCCTGATGTCGGAGAGCCAGGAGCGCATGATGGCGGTCGTCCGCCCCGACAAGCTCGACGAGTTCCTGGCCGTCGTCGGCAAGTGGGAGGTCGAGACCAGCGTGCTGGGCGAGGTCACCGGCACCGGCCGACTCGTCATCGACTGGCAGGGCCAGGAGATCGTGAACGTCGACCCGCGCACCGTCGCCGTCGACGGCCCGGTCTACGACCGCCCGGTCGCCTACCCGACCTGGATCGACGCGCTGCAGGCCGACACCGCTGCCTCGCTCGACCGCCCGGCCAACGGCCCCGCGCTGAAGGCACAGTTCCTCAGCCTGCTCGGTTCGCCGAACCTGGCGTCGAAGAACTGGGTCACGAACCAGTACGACACCTACGTGCTCGGCAACACCGCGCTGTCCTTCCCCGACGACGGCGGCATGATCCGCGTCGACGAGGAAACGGGCCTCGGTGTCGCCATCGCCACCGACGCGAACGGCCGCTACTGCCAGCTCGACCCGAAGCAGGGTGCCCGTCTGGCCCTGGCCGAGGCGTACCGCAACGTCGCCGTCACCGGTGCCGTCCCCGCAGCCGTCACCGACTGCCTGAACTTCGGCTCCCCCGAGAACCCCGAGGTCATGTGGCAGTTCTCCGAGGCGGTCGAGGGCCTGGCCGACGGCTGCATGGAGCTCGGCATCCCGGTCACCGGCGGCAACGTGTCGTTCTACAACCAGACCGGCTCGACCCCCATCCACCCGACGCCCGTCGTCGGCGTGCTCGGGATCATCGACGACGTCGCCAAGCGCGTGCCGTCCGGGTGGCAGGACGACGGCCACAACATCTACCTGCTCGGCACCACGAGCCTCGAGCTCGACGGTTCCGCGTGGGCCGGCACCGTGCACGGGCACCTGGGCGGGCGTCCCCCGGCGGTCGACCTCGAGCGCGAGAAGGCCCTCGCCGAGCTGCTGTACGCGGCGTCCGGCGAGCAGCTGCTCACCAGCGCGCACGACCTGGCGGACGGCGGCCTCGGCCAGTCGCTCGCCGAGTCCGTGCTCCGCTTCGGCATCGGCGCCCGCGTGGTCCTCGACGACCTCGAGACCCGCGACGGCATCGACACCGCGACCGCGCTGTTCTCCGAGTCGACCGGCCGCGTCATCGTGACCGTCCGCCGCGAGGACGACGTCCGGTTCCAGGGCATGTGCGACGGCCGGGGCTTCCCGGTGCTGCGCATCGGCGTGACCGACGCGACGTCGAGCACGCTCGAGGTCCAGGGCGCGTTCGAGGCCACGGTCGACGAGCTGCGCGGCACCCACGCCGCGACGCTGCCGGCCCGCTTCGGCGACGTGATCGTCGAGGACGTCACCGAGGGGTACGTCGGCCGCGGGCCGCTCGACTCCGACGGTGCCTTCTCGCCGCGCACCGACGCCTAGGCCCGGGTCGCGGATGCCGATCGTCACCCTGCCCTTCGCCGAGCTCGTCGACCGGTTCGGCCCCGTGCCGGACGGCATCGAGCTGGACGTCTGGGACGTCGAGTCGCCGTACGGTCGCCCGGACGACGTCGCGATCACGTTCCTGCCGTTCTACTTCGAGGGGCGGCACCGCTGGCAGTTCGTGCACGACCTGCCCGAGCTCCAGCTGCTGCAGCTGCCGAGCGCCGGGTACGAGCACGCCGTCCCGCACGTGCCCGGTCACGCGCAGCTGGCGAACGGTCGCGGCATCCACGACGACGAGACCGCCGAGCTCGCGGTCGGCCTCGCGCTGACGTCGCTCCGTGAGATCTCGGCGTTCCAGGTCGACCGTGCCAACGGCGTCTGGGACGCCCGCGAGACCCGATCGCTCGCCGACCGCCGGGTGACCGTCGTCGGCTACGGGGCGATCGGGTCCGCGATCGCCACCCGGTTCGAGGCGTTCCGCACCGAGGTGACCGTGGTCGCCCGGACCGCGCGCGAGCAGGACGGCCGGCACGTGCACGCGTTCGGCGAGCTGCCCGAGCTGGCTCCGACGACCGACGTCCTCGTGCTCATCGCGCCGCTCACCGCCGAGACCGAACGCCTGGTCGACGCGGAGCTGCTCGCGGCGCTGCCGGACGGTGCCCTCGTGGTGAACGTGGCGCGCGGCAAGGTCGTCGACACCGACGCCCTGGTCGCCGAACTGCGGTCGGAGCGGCTGTTCGCGGCCCTCGACGTCACCGACCCGGAGCCCCTGCCCGCCGGACACCCGCTCTGGACGACGCCGAACACCGTGCTCACCCCGCACGTCGGCGGCAACACCGACCTGAGCGTGCCGCGGTCGATCGAGCTGATGCGCAAGCAGGTCGCCGCACTGGCCGAGGGCCGCCCGTTCGAGAACCTGATCGAGTTCTAGCCGGCCGGTCCCGGCGTCAGAGCGGGACGACGCAGGTCGGCGTGCCGACCGGGATCTGCGCGACGGCTTCGCCGGGCATGCCCTCGGCGTCGAGCGGCAGCACGGCGACGGCGTCGGACATCTGGTTCGCCACCAGGACGAACCCGGGCACCCGAGCGAAGTGCCGCGGCCAGACCCCACCGCAGGGCACCGACCCGACGACGGCGAGCCCGCCGTCACGTGCGTCGAGCACCACGAGCAGGTCCCGCCCCCGCACCGCCACGTACACGCGGCCAGCCTCGTCGACCTCGATGTGGCTGAGCAGCGACTCCCCCACCGCACCGTCGAAGGTGGGCACGGCAGCGATCGTCACGAACGACCCGGAGTCGTCGCGGCGCAGCCGGTGCACGTGCCCGTCGAGCTCACCGGCGACGAGCAAGTCACCGTCGATCCAGGCCATGTGCCTCGGGCCGGCGCCCGGGGTCACGTGGTGCACGCGGAGCGCCTCGATGGCGGGGACCCCGTCGGGCGACACCGTGACGCGGAACTCGTGCAGGGCATCGCCGCCGAGGTCGGCGACGAGCACCGTGCCGTCCGGGGTGGCGATCGACTGGTGGGCGTGCGGGCCGTCCTGGCGGTCGTCGTCAGGACCCGTGGCGTCGGGCAGCACGGCGACCGCGACGGCCTCGGCCGGCGCCGAACGCTGGTCGGCGTCCCCGTGCAGCACCACGCCGTCGCTGGCGGTCACCGAGGCGGCGTGTGACTCGGCCGGCGCGAGGGAGATCGCCGTGACCGTGCCCGAGACGTAGTTCGTGACGACGAGCGCGCCCGAGGGGTCGACCCGCAGATGGCACGGGGCGTCTCCGCCGGCGGGGGCGTCCCACAGGTGTTCGAGTGCGCCGCCCTGCAGCCGGAAGGCCGACACGGCACCGTCGTTCGTCTCGGAGACCGCGTAGACCCGGTCACCCGAGACGGCGAGGAACGAGGGGTCGTCGAGCACCGCGACGGTCCGGGGTGCCGGAACGGCTCCGACCGGTCCGGCGTCGACCAGCGAGATGCCCGTGGCGTTGCCGCCACCGGTCGCCGTGTACGACCCGATGAGCAGCGACGGCAGCTCGGCGCTCATTCGTCGCGACCCGCGATGCGCTCGTGGTGGTGGATGACCTCGGCGACGATGAAGTTGAGGAACTTCTCGGCGAAGGCAGGGTCGAGGTGGGAGTCGGCGGCGAGCGACCGGAGCCGTGCGACCTGGATCCGTTCGCGGTCCGGGTCGGCGGCGGGCATGCCCGACTCGGCCTTCAGGTGCCCCACGCGCTGCGTGTACTTGAAGCGCTCCGCGAGCATGTGGATCACGGCGGCGTCGATGTTGTCGATGCTCTGCCGGATGCTCCGCAGTTCGGCGACGGCGCTCGCGTCGGCCTCGGACAGGGTGACGTCGTCGTTCATGGTCCGAGCCTACTGGCGGACGTGCAGCGGAACCCGGCCCGCTGCTGCGAGAATGTGCACATGTCGGTCCTGCTGGTGATCTCGGGTGTCTGTGCGGTCCTCGCGGGCCTCATCCACGTGTACATCTTCTTCCTCGAATCGGTCATCTGGACCAGTCCGCAAGCGCGCCGCATCTTCGGCATCGCTTCCGAGACCGAAGCCGTGGCGACCCGTTCGCTCGCCTTCAACCAGGGCTTCTACAACCTGTTCCTGGCGATCGGGGCGATCCTCGGCGTCGTGCTCGTGCTGGCCGGCAACACCGTGAGCGGCTGGACCCTCGTGGTGTTCTCGACCGCGAGCATGCTCGGTGCCGCGGTGATCCTGATCGGCTCGGGTCGCAAGTACGTCAACTCCGCGTTCAAGCAGGGCACGCTCCCCCTGATCGCGCTGCTCTTCGCGCTGCTGGGTTCCACCATCGGCGTCTAGCCCCGCGCTCCTCCCCCGAACTGCGAAAGCGACAGGGTGCCACCGAACATCGGCGGCACCCTGTCGCTTTCGCGGTGCTGACCAGCGGTGCTGACCAGCGGAGCCGGCCAGCAGCGACGACCTGCCCTAGCCGAGCTTCTCCTCGAACTGCGCCGGCAGCTTGTCGAGCGCCCACTCGATCGCAGCCGTGGTGCCCATCGAGAACGCGGACGAGACGTCCTTGTCGTCGAAGACGATCGAGTGTCCGGCCTCGACCGACGGCACCTTCTGGAACAGCTTGTTCGACGAGGCCTCTGACGCATCGACGTAGATCGGCAGGATCAGCGTCAGGTCGGCGTCGAGCAGGTCGAGGTTCTCGTCGGACAGGTGCACGGAGAACTCCTTGCCGGCCTGCTCGTCGATGGCCTTCGGGATCTCGAAGCCGAGGTTCCGCATGAAGGTCGAACGGCTGTCCGTGGAGGCGTACGCCCCGAAGCCCTCGGAACTGTAGGCACCGACGACGGCCGTCTTGCCCTCGAAGTCCGGGTGCGCCTTGCGTGCTGCGGCGTAGGCGTCGTCGAGGCCGGAGAGCAGCTTCTTGCCCTCGGACTCCTTGCCGAGCGCCTTCGCGATCATGGTCGTCTGCTGCTCGGTCGACGCGAGGTAGTTCGCGCCGCCCTTCGGGATCGCCACGGTCGGCGCGATCGCGGAGAGCTTGTCGTACCGCTCCTTGTCGCCCGAGGACTTCACGTCGAGGATGACGTCGGGGTTGAGCTTGAGGATGTCCTCGTAGCTCGGCTCGAGCGTCTGGATGATCTTCGGGGACTTGTCGTACGCACCTTTGAGCCACGGACCGACACCGTCGCCGCCGAACGCGAGCCAGTCGCTCGCACCGACCGGCTGCACACCGAGCTCGAGCGCCGTCTCGGCGTCGCCCCACCCGAGCGCGACGACGCGCTTCGGTGCCGACTCGATGGTTGTGGTGCCGAGGCCGGTCGTGATCGAGACCGGGAACGCGGCGTCGGACGACCCCGACGACGCCGAGTCGGTCGAGGAGCCGGAGCCGGACGCGCAGCCGGCGAGGACGAGGGACGCTGCGACGACGGCGCCGGCTGCGGCGAGCACGCGTCGGAGACGCAAGGGAGAACGGTTCACGAAGGGTAGCCTAACCTAACGGGGTGCGCAGGAAAACGGCTGGCTAGGCTGGGTGACCGTGGCGTTCACCGATCCAGGCCGCACGCACCTCGCGGTGCTCGGCTCCCCCATCGCGCACTCGCTCTCGCCCACGCTCCACGCAGCGGCCTACGATGCGCTCGACCTGCCCTTCACCTACGGGAGGCACGAAGTCGCGTCCGGCGAGCTCGCCGCGTTCGTCGCGGGGCTGGGTCCGGAATGGCGTGGGCTGAGCCTCACGATGCCGCTCAAGCGCGAGGTGCTGCCGCTGCTCGACCGCACCACCCCTCTCGTCGACGAGCTCGGGGTCGCCAACACGGTCGCGTTCCGCCACGAGGGCTCCACGATCGTCCGAGCCGGCGCGAACACCGACGTGCAGGGGCTCGTCCGCCCGGTCGAGGCACTCGGACACCTTCCCGGCGAGGCCACGATCCTGGGCGGCGGAGCCACCGCGGCGAGCGCCCTGACCGCTGCCGTCCGGCTCGGGGCATCGCTCGTCCGGGTGTTCGTCCGCGACACCGCGAAGACCCGTGCGCTGGTCGACCTGGCCGTCCGGCTCGGGGTGACGCTCGAGGTGCACCCCCTGACCGAACTCGACGGCACGCACCACGGGTTCGTCCTCTCGACGCTGCCGGGCGGTGCAGCTGACCCGCTCGAGTTCGGTCCGTCGGGGCCCGAGGCCGTGCTGTTCGACGTCGCCTACGAACCGTGGCCCACCGCGGTCGCCAGCCGCTGGACCGACGCCGGGGGCCGCGTGCTGAACGGCCTCGACATGCTCACCGAGCAGGCGATCGGACAGATCCGGTTCTTCCTGACCGGTGACGAGGACGAGCTGCTCCCCGACGAGGCCGGGGTCCGCCGGGCGATGCGCACCGCGGTCGACCTGCCCGCCGTCATCGGCAGCTAGCCGACGACGACGACCCTGGCGACGCCCTCGCTCAGCCGCGGGACCGCGCCTCGGCGTCGAGCAGCGCGACGGAGACGTCCCACAGCCGATCGGCCTGGTCCGGATCGAGGGCCCAGGGCACCACGCCGTGCAGGCCGTCCTCGATCCGCTCCACCACCGACGCTTCGTGGCAGTCCTCGAAGTACCGGCCCGTGACCCCGTCGAGTTCGGGCGCGGTGGCGAGCAGGACCGAGGTCGCGGCTCCCTGCTCCGGGGACTTCACGGCATCGGCCGCGGCGATCTTCGTGGCGGCCAGGACCTCCGGGTCCCAGTGCTTCTGCAGCCCGGTCCAGATCCCGCCGGGCATGAGGGCGTTCGCGGTGATGCCGTCGGCGGCCCACCGGCGGGCGGCAGCGACGGCGAACAGCGCGTTGGCGGTCTTCGACTGCCCGTACGCGAGTCCGGGCTCGTAGCGACGCCGGCGGAAGAACAGGTCGTCGAACACGACGGGCGAACCACCGTGTCCGCTCGACGACACCGAGACGATCCGTGCCGAACCCGAGGCGGCCAGGGAGTCGTGCAGCCCGAGCGCGAGGGCGAAGTGCCCGAGGTGGTTCGTCGCGAAGTGTGACTCCCACCCGGCGGGCGTGTACGACTCGGGTGCGTCCATGATGCCCGCGTTGGCGACGAGCACGTCGAGCGGCCCCGACCACGCTGCGGCGAAGGCCTCGACGGAAGCCGGCCGGTCCAGGTGCAGCTCGATGACGGCCGGTGCTTCCGTCCCGGTCGTCCGGGCGATGTCGTCCGCCACCCGTCGGCCGGCATCGACGTCCCGCACCGCGAGCGTCACGCGTGCCCCGGCTCCGGCGAGTGCTCGGGAGGTCTCCACGCCGATGCCGGACGCAGCACCGGTGACGATCGCCGTGCGCCCCGTCAGGTCGAGGCCGTCGACGACCTCGGCGGCCGTGGTCCGGTCACCGAAGCGGGTGAGGTCGCGTGCGGGCATGTGGGCTCCTGTCAGCTGGCGTGGTGCGCAGTCGTCAGGCGACCACGCCGTCCACGTAGAACCATCGTCCCTGCTCGCGGACGAAGTCGCTCGTCTCCTCGAGCGTGCCGCGCTCGTCGTCGGAACGCCACCACGCGCGGAACGTGACGGTGCCGTGGGAGTCGAACGGGCCTCCCGAGGTGGTCGCCAGCACGTCCAACCGGGTCCAGCGCTGGGTCGGGTCCAACTCGAGACCCGCAGGGCGGGTGCGCGGGTGCCAGGTGAGCAGCAGGTACTCCGGCAGGCCCAGCGCGAAGGCGCTGAAGCGGGAGCGCATGAGCCGTTCCGCGGTCGGCGCCACGGCCCCGGCGTGCAGGGGGCCGCAGCACTCCCCGTAGGGGTTGCCGCTCAGGCAGGGGCAGCGCGTCGTGTCGGTGACCACCGGCCGAACGCTAGTCGACGATGGACAGCGTGACGGTGATGTTGCCGCGGGTGGCGTTCGAGTACGGGCAGATCTCGTGTGCACGCTCGGCCAGTCGCTGGCGCTGCTCCTGCGGGGCGTTCGGGGCGTAGACGTCGAGCTCCACGGCGAGGCCGAAGGCGCCGTCGCCGGTGCCGCCGATGCCGACCTCGGCGGAGACCTCGGCGCCAGTCGTGTCGACCTCGAGCTCCTTGCCGGCGGCGTGCAGGGCGCCGAGGAAGCACGCGGCGTACCCGGCGGCGAAGAGCTGCTCGGGGTTGGTGCCCTCGCCGCTGCCACCCATCTCCTTGGGCGGGCGGGTGTCGAGGTCGAGCCGGTCGTCCTCGCTGCGGACGTGCCCGTCGCGGCCGCCTCCGGTGGCGTGGGCAGCGGCGGTGTAGACGATGTCGAGACTCATGGTCCGAGGTCACCGTGCTCGCCTGGACGAATCCTGAGCGGCAGCACCACGTCGCGGGTGCAGCAGCTCCGGGCGGGGAGCGCTCGGGCGTGTCCGGGTGGGGGCTGCGGGTGCGCCGTGCATCGAGTGAGCAGAAGATGTCGAGTCCCCCGCCAGCACCCGACATCTTCTGCTCACGAACGAGAGGACGATCGACCGCCCGGGCACGCAGCACCCCCACCGGGTAGACATGATGAGTGTTCAAGATCGGGTGGCAGGTGTTCCGCGAGCGCCTCCCCGCACTCATCGGGCCGCAGTACCGCCGTCGTGTCGTGGTCGTCGGCATCATCGGGGTGGTGGTGGCGTTCGTCGGGTTGGTGGTGCTCGCGCTGACGACGGACGTGTTCGACGCCACACCTCTCCCATCGGCCGGAACGGTCGTCGTCGGCCTGCTCCTGTCCGTGGGCTTCGGGTGCCTCGCTGCCGCCTGCGTCCCGTCCGGGCCGAAGGGGTGGGCGATCGCGCCGATCCCCGGCATCGGGTGGCGCACGCAGGAGGCGGTCGCCCGGTACTACCGCCGAAACCCGCCCCCGGTCGACCCGAAGCACCGCGACGCCGTCCTCGACCGCCTGCCGGAGAGCCGCGACCTGCTCGTCCGCTCGGCGCTCGGCGGCCTCCTGCTCCTGACCGGGTGCGCGGCCGCCCTCCTCGCCGTGGTGATCGTCGACGTCGCCGCGATCTCGGCTGGTACCGGCCTGCCCCGGTTGCCATGGTTCTGGTTCTTCCTGGGCATCACCGGGTCGGCCACGGGGGTCGGAGGACTGCGCACCCTCGGCCGCCAGGAGCAGCTCCGCGTCGAGGCTGAAGCGCTCCCGCCGGTCCCTCCGCCCGTGCCACCCCGCGGCCGTCCCGGCGCGCGGAGCGGCAGCAAGCTCGCCCTGCCGGAGGAGTGACCCGTGTTCACGCTCGGCTGGCAGGTCTTCCGCCGGCACGTCACGGACGTGCTGGATCCGGCACGCGTCCGTCGTGCCGCCCTGTGGTCCGGCATCGCGGCGGTCGTCGCGCTGGTCGGCATGGCCGTCCTGGATGCCCGGGTCGACTGGACGGGGACCACTCCGGTCCGCAGCGTGGTCGCGATGGTGCTGCTGGCGCTCGGCGTCGGACTGCTCGCCTTCGCGTGCATCCCGACGTGGCAACCGCCGGACCCCTCGACGACGATCAACGGTCGGCAGGTGCGGCCCTCGTGGCAGCTCGCCGCCCGAGGAGCCACGCAGCTGTACGTGCAGCGTCGGCCGGTGCCGGTCCTGCCGGAGCACCGCGAGATCGTCCGCACCGACACGGTCCTGCTGCGGCGGGGGCTGATCGGCACGCTCGCCCGCGTCGCACCGTTGCTCGGTTCGGGTCTCGTCGCCGTCCTCGGGGCGTTCGTCCTCGGGGCCGCCAGCGGGTTCCAGGTGCTCTTGATCGCGGTGTACACGATCGGGCTGTCGGAGTACGTCATCCGCCTCGGCCGCTCCGAACGAGCCCGCCTGGCCGCCGAGTCCCTCGAGCCCGCACCCGAGACGCCCGCACGCCCCACTTCGTGAGCAGAAGCGGTCGAGTCACTGTGGGGCACTCGACCATTCCTGCTCACGAAGCGGAACAGGACACCCCGACGCGCACCACTGTCGGCGGCGACGGGCACACTGGGCGCATGTGTGGAAGGTTCGTCGTCTCCGACACCACGGCCGATCTGTTGCCCGAGCTCATGGGCGAGCTCGCCGCCCGGACCGAGCACGTCGACGAGGACACCGGCGAGGTGCACCCCGGCCTCGCCCCGAGCTGGAACGTCGCCCCGACCGACCCCGTGTACGCCGTCCGCCAGCGGCACGGCGAACGGGAACTGCCGCAGATCAGCTGGGGCTTCGTGCCGAGCTGGGCGAAGGACTTCCAGAAGCAGCGCCCGAAGCCGATCAACGCCCGCATCGAGACGGTCGCGACGAGCGGCATGTTCAAGCGGGCCTTCGCCACGAACCGCTGCATCGTCCCGGCGCAGGGGTACTACGAGTGGGTCGTGCGCGAGGACGGCAAGGAACCCCACTTCGTGCACGAACCCGGCGGCGCCCTGGCGATGGCCGGCGTCGTGAGCGCCTGGCCAGACCCCACGAAGCCCGAGGGCGACCCGGACAAGTGGCGGCTGTCGCTCGCGATCATCACCCGTGACGCGCACGTCGCCCCGGGCGAGGTCCACGACCGCATGCCCGCGTTCCTGACGCCGGACGGCTACGACGACTGGCTCGGCGGCGACCTCCGGTCAGACGACTTGCTTGCCCTGCTCGACCACGAGTCGCTGGCGGTGGCCGCGGGCCTTGCGCAGTACGAGGTCTCCCGCACGGTGAACAGCGTGCGGAACGACGGACCGCAGCTCATCGCGCCCGTCGCGTAGGCGGTCGCGCCCCGCGCGCGGACAGGAGGCCCGGATCACCGCAGCGGGTGTGCTGCGGTGATCCGGGCCTCCTGTCCGGTGCCCTGTTACGGACGTGCGCTGCGGCGGATGCCCGGCGCGACGCGGACCGCGATCCGTCGTCGGGTCACCAGGAGCACGCCCGCCAGCATGAGCGCGAGTGCCGCGAGCCCGAGGCCGACCAGCCCGGTCACGCCCGTGAAGGCGAGCTCGGTGCCGTGGACGATCGCGGCGAGCCCGGTCGGGAACCGGACGGTGACGGTCGCGCTGACCGTCTGACCCGCGCTGTCGCTGACCTCGTAACCGACGAAGGTGGTTCCGGTGAAGCCTTCCTGCGGGGTGAAGACGACGCGGCCGTCGCGGATGGTCCACGTGCCCTGGTCGTCGACGACCACACGGTCGGTCGGTGTGCCGGACTCGGGGTGGAGCAGGTGCAGCGTGCCCGGCTCGAACGTGGCACCGCCGGAGGCGGAGTCGTTGTCGAGCGGATCCACGACGACCCGGTGTCCGACGATCCCGGTGGCGGAGTCGTCGGTGGCGACCGCCGCGGCGACCACGGTCATGGTCGCGGTGGCGGTGGCCGTCTGCCCCGAGGCGTCCGTCACCGTGTAGGTGAAGGTGTCCTTGCCGGTGAAGCCGGCGGCCGGCGTGTAGACGTACGCGCCGTTCCGCTGGATCGTCACGGTGCCGTGGGCGGGCTTCCGGGCCGGGGCCGCCGTGAGGCCGGTGCCCTGGTCGTCGGCGAGCAAGCCGTGGCGGGCGTCGCGGGTGACGGGTGTGCCGGACACGGTGTGCCCGGAGTCGTCCGCCGCGGCGATGCCGACCGTGATCGTGACGGTGGCGTCGACCTGCTGCTCCATCGAGTCCTGCGCACGGTACGTGACGATGTCGGTGCCCGAGAAGCCCTTCGCCGGGGTGTAGACGAACGTGCCGTCGGCGGCGATGGAGGCCGTGCCGTGACGGGCCTGACCCACCGCGACGACCGTCAGGGCGTCACCGTGGTCGTTGCCGAGCACGCCGTGGCCGGCGACCCGGACCGTCTTGCCGGCCGTGGTCGTGGCCTTGTCGTCCTTCGCGGCGGGGGCGACGTCGATGACGACGCGGGCGAACGCCGCGGTGCCGTCGGCGTCGTTGGCCGAGTAGGTGAACCAGTCACGACCGGACCAGTTCGACGTGGGCGTGTAGACGTACGAGCCGTCCTTCTCGAGCGACAGTGTGCCGTTGAACGGCTTCGTCTCCATGGCGGCCCAGAGCCCACGACCGGAGTCACCGACCAGCACGCCCTTGTCGGCGGTCATGCGCATGCTGCGGTTCGTCGACATGGTGTGCCAGTGGTCGACCGCGGCGACGCCGACGACGACCGTGACCGTCGCGGTCGAGGTCCGTCCGGCGCCGTCGGTCACCGTGTACTCGAACGTGTCCGCGCCGGAGAAGCCCTTCGCCGGGGTGTAGACGAGCGAGCCGGGCTCGGTGCCCTCGGTCACGGTGCCGTGCTCGGCGCGGCCGTGCGCGGTGACGGCGAGACCGGTGCCGCGGTCGTTGCCGGTCAGGGTCGCGCCGCTGATCGGCAGCGCGGTGTTCGCCGCGGTGCGCAGGGCGTCGGCGACCGCGGTCGGCGTGACGGTCACGGTGACGGTCGCCGTCGCGGTGCCGCCGGTCGGGTCGGTCACCGTGTAGGTGAACGTGTCCGTGCCGGAGAACCCGTCGGCGGGCGTGTACGTGACCGAGCTCGCACCTGCCGGGCCGCCGGTTGCGCCGCCGCCGGTTCCGCCTGCCGTCGTGCTGTCGGTGATCGTGGCGGTGCCGTGGCCCGGCTTCGACACGGCGGTGACGGCGAGCTTCGTGCCCGAGTCGTTGCCGGTGACGGCGACGGCGACCGGGGTCGCTGCGCTCGTCGTCGCGGTGTCCGCGGCGGCCTTCGGGGCGACGACGATCGTCACGGTGCCCGTGGTCGTCCCGCCGGAGCCGTCGGTGACCGTGTAGTCGAACTCGTCCGGGCCGGAGTAACCCGGCTCGGGCTTGTACGTGTACGAGCCGTCCTCGTCGACCGTGACCTCGCCGTGCGAGGGCTTGGTGTGGTCGGTGACCGCCAGGTCGGTGCCCTTCGCACCGTCGAGCAGTCCGGTGCCGGCCGGCACGGTGGTGGTGGCGTCGGCCTCGGCCGAGGTCGACCCGCCACCGGCGACCGGGGTGACGGTGACCGTCACGGTGCCGGTGTTCGTGGCGCCCGACGGGTCCGTCACCGTGTATGTGACGGTGTCCGTGCCGGAGAAGCCGTCCTTCGGCGTGTACGTGATCGTGCCGTCGTCGTTGCGGGTCGCGGTGCCGTTCTTGCCGTCGGTGACGGACACGACGGTCAGGCCGGTGCCGTGGTCGTTGCCCGTCAGGGCGCCGGAGGTGACCGTGGTGCTGCCGCCCGCCGCGACCGTGATGGTGTCGGGCTCCGTGCCGGGGCGGACCGTGACCGTCACGGTGCCGGTGGTGGTGCGACCGGCGGGGTCCGTCGCCGTGTAGGTGAAGGTGTCCGTGCCCGAGAAGCCGTCCTTCGGCGTGTACGTGTACGAGCCGTTCGCGGCGAGCTCGACCGTGCCGTGTGCGGGCTGCTGGTCGAC
Organism: Curtobacterium sp. MCLR17_051; assembly: GCF_003234395.1. Classification (NCBI taxonomy): domain Bacteria; kingdom Bacillati; phylum Actinomycetota; class Actinomycetes; order Micrococcales; family Microbacteriaceae; genus Curtobacterium; species Curtobacterium sp. MCLR17_051. The sequence goes on along the minus strand of NZ_QKTA01000010.1, from coordinate 73,496 downwards.
GGCCGCGGTCAGGCCGGTGCCCCGGTCGTTCGCGAGCACGCCGTCGCCCTTCGCGACGGTCAGCGTCGAGCCGGCGGTGGCGGTGGCGGTGTCGGCCGTGGCGCGGGGGCCGACGACGACCGTGACCGTGCCGGTGGTGGAGCGACCTGCTCCGTCGACCACCGTGTAGGTGAAGGTGTCCGTGCCCGAGAAGCCGTCGGCCGGGGTGTAGACGACGCGGCCGGTGGCACGGTCGAGGGTGACGGTGCCGCGGGCGGCGCCGGTCTCGCCGGTGCCGGTGCCGGTGCCGGTCTCGCCGGTGCTGTTGCCGGTGCCGCTGCCGGCGGCCCCGCCTGCGGTCACGTCGGTCACGGTCAGCCCCGTGCCCCGGTCGTTGCCGGTCAGGGTGGCGGCGTCGATCGTCAGCGCCTCGTCGGCCCGGGTCGACACCGTGTCGGCGGTCGCGACGGGTCGCAGGGTGATCGTGACGGTCGCCGCACCGGTGGTGACACCGCTGCCGTCGGTCACCGTGTAGGTGAACGAGTCGTTGCCGGACGCGCCGGCGGTCGGCGTGTACTCGACCGAGCCGTCCGCTGCGACGACGGCCGTGCCGTGGGACGGGCCGGCGACGATCGTGGTCTCGAGGTCCGCACCACGGTCGTTCGCCTGCACGTCGATCGTCACCGGGGTGCCGGCGTCCGTCGACGCGGTGTCGGCGCCGATGGTCGGGTTGACCGTGATGGTGACGGTCGCGGTGCTCGGCGAACCGGAGCCGTCGACCGCCGTGTACGTGAACGCGTCGGGGCCGGAGTAGCCCTCGGCCGGCGTGTACGTGAAGGTGCCGGTGGCCTTGTCGAGCGTCAGCGCACCGTGCGAGGGGGACGTGTTCGACGCCACGGTGAGCCCGGTGCCGGAGTCGTTGCCGAGCACGCCGGTCGCCCTGGTGCCGGCGGTGGCGGTGCCGCCCGCGGCGACCTTGACGGAGTCGTCCTGTGCCGCAGGGGCGACCTGCACGGTCACCGTGACGGTGTCGGTCCCGCCGCTGCCGTCGGTCACCGTGTACGTGAAGGAGTCGGTGCCGGAGAACCCGGCGGCCGGGGTGTACGAGTACGAGCCGTCCGGACGCACCGTCGCCGAACCGTGCGCGGGAGTGCTGTTGCCCGTGACCGTCAGGCCGGTGCCCAGGTCGTTGTCGAGCACGTTGCCGGTCGTCGACGACCCGGCCGTCGCGGTGGCGGCATCGGCCGTCGCGGTCGGCAGGACGGTGAGCCGCACCGTCGCGGTGACGGTCGCGCCGGAGCCGTCCTTCGCGGTGTACGTGAACGAGTCCGGGCCGGAGTACCCCTTCTCGGCACCGTAGGAGAACGACCCGTCGGCGGCGATCTTCACCAGACCGTGCGACGGCCGGCCGTGACCGGTGAGGGTCAGGTCCGACCCGCGATCGTTCGTCAGGACGCCGTCCGCGGCGTTCACCGTGAGCACGGTGCCCGCGTGCACGCTGTAGGCGTCGTCGGAGCCCTTCGGTGCGACGGTGACGGTCACGGTGCTGGTCGAGGTCTGCCCGGAGGAGTCCTTCGCCGTGTACTGGAACGTGTCCGAGCCGGAGAACCCGCCGGCCGGGGTGTACGTGTACGAGCCGTCGGCGGCGACCGTGGCGGTGCCGTGCGCCGGCGTCGTGTTCGAGACCACGGACAGGCCGGTCCCCTGGTCGTTCGCGAGCACACCCGAGGATGCGGGCACCGACAGCGCTGTGCCGGTGGGCGTCGTGGCGGTGTCGCTGCTGGTGGTGACGTGTGTGGCCTGCAGCGTGTTCGTGAAGGTGACCAGGACGTCCGTGCCGTCCGCGGTGGTGGCTGCCGGGAACGTGAAGGTCCCCGTGGTGCCGGTGCCGCTGGCGACGACCGCGTCGCTGTTCAGGTTCACGGCCTTCCACGTGGTCGTGTAGTTCGACAGGTCGGTGGTCCCCACCGCCGTCTGGCGGGCGGTGTAGGTCTTGTTCGGGGTCGACAGGACCGCGCCCGCCTTCTGGGGCTGCGTGCCGGCGGCCGTGCCGTTGGTCGTGGCCGTGTTGCCGGTCGAGACGCCGCCACCGGTCACCGCCAGGCCGAACTGGTCGGACGGACTCCACCGCTGGTCGACGCTCGACTGCGCCGCCAGGGTGTTGGCGTAGTTGCAGGACGCCAGGTCGCTCGGCGAGTAGCCGTTCGCGATCGTGAACGTGCTGACCTGCGCGCCCGAACCCGGATCGATCTTGTACATGGTCGAGCCGACCGAGGCGAACAGGTAGCCGTCGGACGAGAACGCGATGCCGGGGCTGCCGCTCGTGCTCGCGTCGATCGGCAGGGTCGCGACCTTCGAGGTCGTCAGAGCCGTGGTGCCCGCGGTCGTCGGGACCGTCTCGGTGTCGACGCGACGGATCTCGTTGCCGGTGACGACGAACAGCAGCCCGCGGGTGCTGAACGCCATGTCACCGTTCTTGTTGGTGAGCAGGTTGCCGATGGTGCCGACCTGGCCGATCTTCGCGCCGGTCTTCGTGTCGTACGCACCGAGGTACGCGGGGTTCGCGCCGCTCGCGTAGTAGTAGATGCCGGTCGCCGGGTTGATCGCACCACGGAGCAGCTGGTGGCTGCCGTTCGGGTCCGCGGCGGTCACGTCGGCAATCCGGGCATCGCTCACCGCGTCGTACCCGGTGATCGTGTTGCCGTTGTTGATCGACGCGTACGCGGCGACACCGTTGCGGGCGACCGCGAGGGCGTTGTCGCCCGGCGCCATGCTCGTGACGTTCGTGACGGCACCGGTGGTGGCGTCGATGGCGGCGAGCTGGTTCGCGGCGGTGTTGATGCCGTACAGCGTGTTCTGGTCGCAGGACAACGCGCCGGCTGCGGCGGCGGGGTCGGCCACGACGGCCTGGGTCAGACCGACGCCGGCGAGGAGCGCGGCGCCGAGCATGGCGACGGCGCGCAGGCCGGGACGGCTTCTGGGCACAGCGGTGCCCTGGTTCGTACGCTGCATGATCACTTTCGGGTCGAGACGATGCGGGCACCGAGACCGACCGGAGGATCAGGGAGAACGGTCGTTGGCGCCAGGTTGATCCTGGCAGTTCCTCGTGTTCGGATGGGGACAATCCGGGTCCCCAATAGGGGGGACCACTCGTTCAGGGGTCACGCCGCATCCGGCACGCCACGAAGCGCCACGGCCCGTCGTCGCGACCCGTTCGCGCCCCGTTCGCGCCCCGGGCGCACGGAAGAACCCCCGCCGGCAGGCCGGCGGGGGTTCGAGGATCAGCGAGCGATCAGCAGTGGATCACTCGGTCGGACGGATCACGTCCGGCAGCAGCACGTGCAGGCGCTCGGACAGACGCGCCTTCGCTTCGTCGAGGGACCGGAAGTCCCCGACGTACTCACCGAAGGTGTCGGAGACGAAGAAGTGGGTGCCCTGGCGGTCGACGGTGCCGCCGTAGTAGCCGCCGTAGTTCGCGACCCACAGACCGGTGTCGGCCTGGGCCCACGAGATGCGGACAGGGGCTGCCTGCACGGGAGCCACGACCTGGGCCTCGATCTCGGCGATGACCTCGATCGTCTGGGTGTCCAGGGTCACCTCGGCCTGCTGGCGGTGGGCGACGGTCGTGCTCATGGTGCTGCTCCTTCGTGCTGTGCTGCGTACTGGGTGGTGCCGGTGGTTCCGGGTGGTGCGGGCGTCGCGATCGACGCCCGTGGAGCTGGTGTCCGTCGTCGTCACTCGACCGGCCGGATGACCGGCGGGAGCATGACGTGCAGCTGGTCCTCGAGCTTGGTCTGTGCCTCTTCGAGGGAGGAGAACTTGCCCACGACGAGCCCGAAGGTGTCGGAGGCCACGTAGCGGTCGTCGCGCTTGTCGACACTGCCGCCGAAGTACCCGCCGTAGCCGGCGATCCACTCGCCCTGGTCTTCCTGCACCCAGGTGACCTTGGCGCGCTTGGGACGCGACGAGAGCGCTGCATCGGCTTCGAGGATCGCGATGGTGTCCACGGTGTCGGTGTCGAGGGTGACCTCGGCCTGCGTCGCGTTGTTCACGGTGATGCTCATGTCGCTCTCCTTCACGATCCGGGGTACATCTGCTGACACCAGAACGCTACGAGAAGTGCCGAGGGGATCGCCAGCCAGGCCCGTCGATTCACGGGTTTCGTCAATGCCATCCATCGGGCAGCCCCGGATTTCCGGGCAGGTGCGTCGCACTTCCGGGGTACAGCGCCAGGATCGGGGTACTCGTTTTCCGGATTGCCGGGATCGGGGGACGAGATGGTGCGGACACCTGCCTGGAGGCGCGACTCGCTAGCGTCGGCACGTGACCTCCGACAAGCCCCGCGTCGACGACCGCGCCCCGGCCACCTGGCGCAGCCGTCGGTTCGCGACCGGGCTCGCGATCGCCTACGGCGTCGCCCTGGCGCTCGTCGGGTTCTGGGGCTCCCCCGTCGACGCTGCAGGGGCCCCGTGGCTCACCCGTGTCCTCGCTGCCGCGCACCGGCACGGCCTGCCGGAGCGCATCGACTACGCCACCGTTGAGTCCCTGGCGAACGTGGTCTACTTCGTGCCGCTCGGCCTGCTCGTGGTGCTGCTCGCCGGTGCCCGCTGGTGGTGGGCCGCCATCGCCGCGGGGCTCGTCGTCAGCACGTGCATCGAGACCGGTCAGGCGCTGTTCCTGCCCGCCCGCACCGCGACCATCGACGACGTCGTCGCGAACGGCGTGGGGGCGCTCCTGGGGGCCGTGGTGGGTGTCCTGCTGCTCAGCCGTGCGGCCCGGCGTCGCTGAGGACGATCTCCGGACACGAAGAAGCCCCCGGAGCAGATGCTCCGGGGGCTTCGTTCAGTGCGTCGAGACTCAGACGGACTCGCGCTGGCGGCGGACCGAGCCGCGGACCAGCAGGAGGCCACCACCGAGGACGACTGCGCCGCCGGCGACCCAGAGGGCCAGGGCGGAGACGGTCGAACCCGTGAAGGCCAGCGTGCCGTCGGTGCCGTTGCCCGCACCGGCGCCAGCTGCGGGAACCGCAGCAGCGTCAGCCGGGGCGACGGTGAAGGCCGCGAAGCCGACGACGCCCGAGGTGGCGCCGGTGGCGGTCAGGTTGTAGGTGCCCGAGGCGCCCTGGGGGAACGTGACGTTGACGTCGAGCGAGCCATCCGAAGCGGCCGTGTAGGTCTTCGAGACGGTCGTGGTCGGCAGCGCGCCGAGCGTGACCGCACCGGCACCGGTGACCTGGACGTTGACGGTCTCGTTGTCCTGGAACGCGCCCTCGGTGAAGTTCACCGAAGCGGTGCCACCGGCGACGGCGGAGCCGGAGACGGAGACGTCGGAGTCAGGCGTGTAGCCGGCGGCGTTGGCGACGGCCGGAGTGGCGAGCAGTGCGGCGCCAGCCAGCACCACCGCTGCGATGAGCTTCTTCATGAATGGTTCCCCTAAAGATCTGAAAATCCAGACCCTGACACCCAGAGCCCGCTGTTCGCCGGTGGTTGACCCCAGCCACAGAAATGGCGGTTGTTATGGCGAAGTTGTCTCAATCTAGCGGAGTTTCCCAGCTTGATACCAGATCACGTGGATTTTGTTCATTGGTCGACGTGTGTTCATCCACGTCACCTGCCCGTCGCACGACCCTACCGTCGGCCGATCGAGGCTTCACGCATCAGAAACCCCAGGTGGGAGGCCCTGATAGGGCGAACTGGAGCACGCTGTGCGTCCAATGAAGGACCTTTGCACCCGGACAGGTGAGCCCGTTGCCCCTCGGAGTGGGGGCACCCTCTCGGTTCGCTTTGCGGAGCTTCCGTTGTCAGCCGGCGGCGAGCGGCTGCTCGCAGTCGAACGTGAGCGGCTTCGTCTCGGTCTGGCGGACGCCAGGAGTCGAGTTCGCCTGCACCGGAGCCTTCGCGTACTTCGCATCCCCCAGGAACGCGACGCGGTAGGTCAGGCTCTCGCCGGGGGCGAGCAGGGTCTGCAACTGGGCCACGGGGTGCCCGCCGTCGGTCGCTGTCTGCACCGGAGTGGTCTTGCCGTCCTTTGTGGCCCCGAGGAAGATCGCGTTCTCGGGTGCGTACGCGGCGAGCAGGGTCTTGATCTTGCCGGGCTCCACACCGAAGTTCCCGCCGCCGGTGACGTACGCGGGCAGGCTGGTCGCCGCGTCGGCCGGTGCCGTGTTCTTGATGGTGATCTGGACGACAGATGTCGGTCGCCCGTCCTTCCGGCACACCGAACTGCCGACCGAGACACGCTTCTGGAGGTAGTAGTCCATCTTCGAGCCGGTGCCGTCGTTCAGGTAGACGGCGAACTGGCTCGAGTCTGTGGTCGCCGTCGGCAGCTCTCCGGCGACCGGTGTCCCACTGATCCGGCCCTGCTCCGCCTTGTCGGCGCTCCAGAGGCGAAGGCGGCCCTCATTGGAGCTCTGGGTCAGCGCAGACACGAAGGCCTTCGTGTCGAACCCGCCCGACGCGACCTTGTCGAACACCGCGCTGGCGGCGGACGCGAAGAACGCGTCTTGCACGACCGGGTCGGGGTACTTGGCGTACACGTCGCTCAGCAGCAGCTGGACGGCATTGTCCGCGGTCATGGTGTCGCCGGTCGGCAGCTGCACGGGGCCGGTCGCCCTGAGCAGGTAGCTCAGCGTCACAGGATCCATGGCGAGCACGCCGTCGACCTGCTGCCCGAACCGCTGCTTCCACATCTCCCGCGCGAGCTTCGCCGAGACGTCGAACCGCGGCGTGAGCGTGACGTCCTGCATGTACTCGCCGGTGATTTCTCCGTAGAGCCCACGCGTGTCGGCGGTCAGCGGCAGCACCGGCTTGTCGTAGGGTCCGAACGACGCCCCTGACGCTTGACTGCCCAAGCTGATCGCTCCGTCCTTCGCCTGCAGGAGCGCCACGGCACCGGGGATGCCCCCGCCCGCACGCAACTCGGCGTTGTTCTGGAACAGCAGCAGGTAGTCCCGGTCCCCGTCGTGACCGAGCATGGCCGGCGCGAGCTGCACGATGCGGTTCGCCGCCACCGCCTGCTCGGAAGCTGACGACAGCGCGTTCCGCAGCTGTCCCACGGCGGTGGTGACCGGCGAAAGCGTTCCGCTGGTGTCGATCCGCGCCGCGTCGGCACGAGCCTGCTCGAGTGTCTTCGTAGCCTCGGCGACCGCCGGCTGCGCGTCCTCGATCGGCTGGAGATTGATCTTGCCGTTCTTCGGCGCGAACGAATCCGACCCGAGGCCGTCGATGACGCCGGCGACGGGACTGACGGCATCGCTGGCGACGTCGTCGACGATCACCGAGATGTCGCGCACGGCCCGCAGGTTGGTCCCGAAGAAGGGTACGGACTGTGCCGCGCCCCACACGGGGTCGCCGGTCAGTGATCGAGCCGACGCTGCTTCGTCCTCGAGATGCCTCGCGGTCTTCTGCGCGGCGCCGGTGTCACCACTGGTCAGCTGCGACCGGAGGGTGTCGACGTCCCCGACGGCCCGCTCCAGGTGCCCCTTTGCGAGCATGCCGCGGACACCGACCCAGGCGACGGCGAGGATCAGCAGCAGGACAAGGGCGAGGACGACCCACAGGACGATCCGGGCCCTGGACCCCCGGCGTACTGCAGTGCGTCGCGACTCGGGCGCGTCGGACATGAGGCGATCCTACGGTTCCGTACGTCCCACACCCGTCACTGACGGACGGAGTCCGCGTGTTCGCGGTACCAGTCGACGGTGCTGCGGAGCCCTTCCTCGAGGCCGATCTGCGCCGTCCATCCAGCGTCCGCGAGCTTCGACACGTCGAGCAGCTTCTGCGGGGTCCCGTCCGGCTTGGTGGTGTCCCAGACCGTCTCGCCCTCGAACCCGACGATCTTGCCGATCGTCTCGGCGATCTCCTTGATCGTGACGTCCGACCCGGTGCCGACGTTGACCTGGTCAGCACCGTCGTAGTGCTCCATCAGGTGGAACACCGCTGCCGCCATGTCGTCGACGTGCAGGAACTCACGACGCGGCGACCCGGTCCCCCAGTTTTCAACCGTTGATGCACCGCTGCGAGCAGCTTCGTCGTACCGGCGGATGAGCGCCGGCAGGACGTGGGACCCGGTCGGCGAGAAGTTGTCGCCCGGGCCGTAGAGGTTGGTCGGCATCGCCGAGATCCACGGGCGGCCGAACTGCCGACGGACGGCCTGCACCTGCAGGATGCCAGCGATCTTGGCGATGGCGTACGCGTCGTTCGTGGGCTCGAGGTGGCCCGTGAGCAGTGCGTCCTCGTGGATCGGCTGCTCGGCCATCTTCGGGTAGATGCAGGACGAGCCGAGGAACACGAGCCGTTCGACACCGTGCTCCACCGCGGCGTCCATCACGTTGACCTGGATCTGCAGGTTCTCGCTCAGGAAATCGTGCGGGTAGGTGTTGTTCGCCATGATCCCGCCCACCTTGGCGGCGGCGAGCACGACGTGCTTCGGCTTCTGGTCCGCGAAGAAGGCGAAGACCGCGCCGCGGTCCTTCAGGTCGAGTTCGGACGAGGTCCGTCCGACCACGTCGGTGAAGCCCTCCGACTCGAGCTTGCGCCAGACCGCCGAACCCACCAGGCCGCGGTGCCCCGCGATGTAGACGCGGTCAGCTCGATCGATCGGACCGGGGGTGAAGTCGGTCGTGGTCATCAGGAACCCCAGCTCTCGAGACGAACGGTGTCGATCCAGGGACGGCCCTCGTGCTCGAGGGCGGAGATGTCGGCGTCGACCATGATCCTCGCCAGCTCGGCGGTGTCGACGGTCGCCTCCCAACCGAGCTTCTCCTTGGCCTTCGAGGCGTCGCCGACGAGGGCGTCCACCTCGCTCGGTCGCAGGTAGCGCTCGTCGAACCGGACGTGGTCTTCCCAGTTCAGCCCGGCGTGTGAGAACGCCGTGGTGAGGAAGTCCTTGACCGTGAAGTCGCCGCCGGTCGCCAGCACGAAGTCATCCGGCTCGTCGACCTGCAGCATCCGCCACATGCCCTCGACGTACTCGGCGGCGTACCCCCAGTCGCGGACGGAGTCGAGGTTGCCGAGGTACACGTGGTCCTCGAGGCCGGCCTTGATCCGAGCGACCGCACGAGTGATCTTGCGGGTGACGAACGTCTCACCACGACGTGGTGACTCGTGGTTGAACAGGATGCCGTTCACGGCGAACATCCCGTAGGCCTCGCGGTAGTTCCGCGTTACCCAGTAGCTGTAGACCTTTGCGGCACCGTACGGAGAACGCGGCCAGAACGGCGTCTCTTCGTTCTGCGGCGGCGGGGTGGCGCCGAACATCTCGGAGGAGGACGCCTGGTAGAAGCGCGTGTGGATACCGGACACGCGGACGGCCTCGAGCATGCGCATCGTGCCGACACCGGTCACGTCACCGGTGTGCTCCGGCTCGTCGAACGATACCCGCACGTGTGACTGCGCCGCGAGGTTGTAGACCTCGTCGGGCTTCAGCTCGCTGAGCAGGCTGACCAGCCGCGCGCCGTCGCCGAGGTCTCCGTAGTGCAGGAACAGCTTGGCATCGGGGTTGTGCGGGTCCACGTACAGGTGGTCGATCCGCGACGTGTTGAACGTGGACGCACGACGGATGAGTCCGTGCACCTCGTACCCCTTTCGGAGCAGCAGCTCGGCCAGGTACGAGCCGTCCTGCCCGGTGATGCCCGTGATGAGCGCGCGCTTGGTCATACAGTCCCCGATTTCTTGAAAGAGGAGCCGCCTTCGGCGGCCAACTCCCGCAGCAGTCGGGTAAACGTATCGAACGAAACGCGGGGCGCGAGGGTGGTGGCCCTGAACCGCCGTCCGTTCTCGCCGAAGTCGCGAGCGCGGCGCGGATCTGCCGCGAGTTCCTCCGCAGCGTCCAGCAGCGCTCGAGGGTCGGCAGCAGGGACCACAAGACCGGCCTCTGCGAGGAGCACTTCGCTCTCCGTCACGCTTCCGGAGTCGGTCGCTGCGATGACAGGAAGGCCGGTGCTGAAGTAGGAGGTGAGTTTGCTCGGGACAGCCATGCCCGCGACGCCGGCTTTCTCGTTCACAAGGAGCGCGTCTGCCGCACCAAGCGCGTCCCGGAACTCGGCGTCCGGCAACGACCCGACCATCGACACCGCCGGGACGCCATGCGCGAGCTCGGCAAGGCTCTGCCGCTGGTTCCCGTCACCCAGGAGCACGAACCGCACAGAGCGTTCCTCGCCAGCTGCCAAGCGTGCCGCCTCGACGACATTCTCGAGACCCTGCTTCACCCCCATATTCCCGGCATGAAGGACGACGAACTCGTCAGGCGCCCATCCGAGCCGCCTCCGCACCTGGTCTCGATCAGCGGAAGGGAGGTCCTCGAGGTGCGACCAGTTCCGCACGACAGCGACGGCAGCGAACGGGACCCCGATCTCCTCCACGAGTGTGTCGCGGAACCGCTCGTGAATGACTACCACACGGTCCGCCGCTCGAAGACACCACCGCTCGAGAGACCCGATCATCCTGGCGGCGAGCCCGGCTTTGGCCCCCCCGAGCTCACGTAGACCCAACGTGTAAAGGTCCTGAACCCAGATCACCGCGGGACGACGGGTGATGAACTTCGCCTTCAGGAGCGCGATCGCTGTGGAGATCAGCGCCGGAGACACGAGAACCACGACGTCGGGTCGGCCGAACCGAGCAGTCACGGCAGCGAGACCGAAGGAAAGCTCGGAGAGAGCACGAGCCATCCCGCCCGGTCGAGACGGGAGTTTGTGCCGACGCCGCTCAACTCGCACCCCCTCTTCATCGCCGACGCGAGATCGCGGCGGCGTGCGCTCGTGGAAAGCCCATTGCGGGTAGTGCGGGAAGGAAGAGATCACGCGAGCCCTCATCCCCCGCGAAACGAGCTCGCGCGCAAGCCCAGCGGTGTACGGGGCGATCCCCGTGCTCTCCGGAGAGTAATTGATGCCGACGAACAGGACCGAGAGGCGGTTCTCCACTCGCAGAACATAACAGCCGCTCGCGAACGAGCGCGCCACATGGCCGAACCCGCCCGCGGAGGACTCCGACGTGAGAGTCTCTTGTCAACCGTGACGAGGCAAGGAGGCTTGGTGGCGAAGGTCGTGATCGTCCAGCCCTACATACCTGCGTACCGGGTACCCCTTTTCGTCGAGCTTGCGAAGCGTCTCGCATCGCGTGGGCACAGGTTGGTAATCGCCGCTGGTGAACCGGACCGAACTCAGTTGCAGCGAGGGGACGCAACACATGTGAGAGGGGTCGAAGAAGCGACGCTACGAACCCGCTCCCTGCACGCAGGTCCGCTCAGAGTGAGATTCTCGTCTGCTGCACAGGTCTGGAAGTCCGCAGACGCCGTCATAGTCGAACTTTCGGCGAGCTCGCTGGACTCTTACCGCGCCCTCGCTTCGCGCGGGATCCGGGTCGGCGTGTGGGGGCACGTGGGGGCCTACGTGAAAGAGGACAGCTGGCTCGTGGCGATGCTGAAGAGATGGCAGGTCCGCCACGCGGACCACGTTCTGGCCTACACCGACGGCGGCGCAACCACCGCTGTCCAGCTCGGTGCCGACCCCTCAAACGTCACCGCCCTCAACAACACGGTTGACGTTCGAGGCTTGCGACGAGCGGTCGAGCGACAAAGGACGATGCCCGAGGCCAACGCCAGAGTGTCTCTGGGCGTCGGGTCGGGACCGGTCTTTGCGATGATCGGCGGGCTGGATGAGAGCAAGAGGATCGACCTGGTGGTAGCCGCTCTTGACCACCTTTGGCAAACGAGCTCGAACGTTCAACTGGTCGTCGGTGGCCACGGCGAGTTGGAGGATCTGTTCGCACCGGCCCGACTTCGTGGGCAGGTCAAGATGCTCGGGTACGTAGACGACGAGCGCAAGGCCACCATCGCCCGTGTTGCGACCGCTCTTCTTAACCCGGGGAGGGTGGGACTCATCGCTGTCGAGAGCATGGCTCTCGGGCTTCCGATCGTGACGACGTCTGGTACGCGCCACGCGCCCGAATACGAGTACCTCGTTCCAGGGGTCAGCGCCGTCGAGGTCCCTCCCATTGCGAGCGAATTGGCCACGACAATGCAGCGCATGACGCAGGATTCGGAGCAGATGGACGGGCTGCGTCGAGCGCTGTCCGCGAGGGCATCAAGCTTCTCCATCGAGGCGATGGCTGCCGCGATGGACGAAGCGATCGAAGACCTCCTCACCGGCGACAAAGCGCGCAGGCAGCAGCGGAGCTGAAGGTGTTTCGCCTCATCGTCCTCGCTAGGATCGTGAGCGCGCTGAGGAGTTTTCGCGGCGTCGAGGGGAGACGATGCTATGACAACCGGCGCTGAACCACCGGTGATCCCACTCGCCTCCGCCCCCGGCGAAGGAACCAGTTGGGACCGGCCGAAGTGGATGGTCTACGCCTGGGGTGCCGCGGAGCTTCTCTTCGTCACGAACCCATGGCAGATTTCGTCATCGCTGCGTGTCGCGGTGCTTCGTCGATTTGGTGCCGAAATTGGGTCCGGAGTCGTCTTCCGACCCCGAACCCGGGTGCGCTTCCCGTGGAAGCTTCGGATCGGAGATCACTCCTGGATCGGCGAGGGCGTCTGGCTTCACAACCAAGATCTCGTGGAAATCGGGCACGATGTCGTCATCTCGCAGGAGACGCTGATCACCACCGGCAGCCATGCTCATCGCCGAGACATGGCCCTCCTGACTCGGCCGATCCGCATCGAGGATGGCGTCTGGGTCACCTCTCGATGCATGATCCTGGGGGGCTCCGCTATCGGCCGTTCTGCTCTCGTTCGCCCCATGTCGCTCGTCCAAGGCGACGTTCCCGAGGGATCAGTTGTGAGTGGAAACCCCGCAGTGGTGGTCGGTCGGCGCTTCGATCAGGGCCCAGGGCGATGAGGATCACACAAGCCGTGACCCTAGTTTCGGCCGACGGGGCGTTCGGGGGGCCACTGGCCGTCGCGATCGCGCAATGTCGTGAGCTTGCGGCGCGTGGACACGAGGTCACCCTCCTTGCCGCCTGGGACGGCAAGCTTGAGCTTGAAATCCCAGGAGTTCGAGTCATTCTGTCGCGAGGGCGTCGCATACCCGGTACCGGGTTCAGCGGGGTTCGAGCGCCCAACCTCACCAAGTGGCTCCGAGAACACAGCAACGACATCGATGTCTTACACGTCCACGCCGGTCGCCATGCTTTCGATCTCGAGATTGCCGTGACGGCGCGGCGTGTTCACCTCCCTTACGTCCTGCAGACCCATGGAATGGTGATGCCGAGTCGGCGACCGTTCGCCCGCGTTCTCGACCGCGTGGTGACCAGGCCTGTACTCCGCGAAGCCGCGTCCGTGCTCACACTGACCGATACCGAAGCCGGAGGGGTCCGATCAGTCGAGCCGCTGGCTACCGTCCGATCCGTCCACAACGGGCTCGAGTTGTCCGAACGGCCTTCCCGCGAAAACCACAAGATTCCAGAAGTGCTCTTCCTCGCTCGCTTGCACCCCCGGAAGCGAGCGTCGGCCTTCGCGGAGATGGCCAGGATCCTCACGGAGCGTGGTATCGAGGCCACGTTCTCGATCGTCGGCCCAGACGAAGGTGATCTGGACGACATCGAGACCTTCATCCAGGACAATCCGACTGTCCCGCTGTCTTACGAGGGACCGATCACACCGGGCTCCGGAGCCAGCAGGATCGCCCGATCGGACATCTACGTTCTTCCGAGCCGTGGCGAGGTGTTCCCGATCTCGGTCTTGGAGGCGCTCTCTGCGAGCACTCCCGTCGTCCTCACCTCTGATTGCGGAATTGCCGACCGTCTCGCTCAGGCCGATGCTGCCTCGATCACAGACGGCACACCGGAGGGTCTCGCGCTCGGCGTGACCGAGTTACTCCTAGACGCCGACCTGCGATCGCGACGCGCAAGCGCAGGCCGCAAACTCATCGAGGGGGATCTCGGAGTCGCGTCGATGGTCGACGGAGTCCAGGCGGCGTACCGGGCGGCCGTAACCGACAGCAACCGCCCGAAGATCGTCTGGGTGACCAATCAAGCCGCTCCATACCGCATACCGGTTTGGAACGCGTTGGCGAACGACTTCGACCTCGAGGTCTGGTTGCTGGAATCTGACCGTTCGTTGCAGCAGGACCAGAACAACAGGGGCGACGACTGGACCGTCGCGGGTAGAACGTTCGACTTCAAGGTACGTACTCTGCCAACCATCTCAATACGGCGCGGCGAAGCACGTCACTACATCAACGGATGGCTTGGCCTCCGCCCGCTTCGAGGAGTACATGCCGTGCTCATCGGCGGCTGGGACTCCCCCGCGTACTGGGTCCTGTCCTACCTCGCTCGAAGCGCCGGCGTGCGGCTCGTCGGGTTCTACGAGTCACATGTCCTATCGCAACAGAGCCGCAGAGGGTTCTTGGCGTCCGCCAGACGTCACTTCTTCAAGTCGCTCGATGCGGTCGTCGTGCCGGGAGCGGCTTCACGAGACACGCTGCTTGCTGAGGGCATCCAACACGACAAGCTCTACGTCGGCTTCAACGCGGTCGACGTCCGCGCGATTCACCGAGACACCGCGACAGCTCGCGCGATCGTGAGCGGGAAGCAGGAACAAGGGCTCCGACTCCTCGTTGTTGGTCAGCTGATCTCGCGCAAGAACGTCGGCGAAGTCATCAGGAGCCTCACTGAGGTCGGGCTACGTGACGCAACCCTGACGGTTGTCGGTTCCGGACCCCTCGAACATGAATTGCGAACCCTTTCCCGGGACCTTCAGGTAGAGAACCGGGTCCGCTTCACCGGCTACCTCCCCGGGGACGCATTGCCTTCGGTCTTCGCCGAGCACGATGTACTCGTTCACCCGGCCCTCGAAGAGGTGTGGGGGCTCGTGGTCAATGAAGCCCTCGCTGCCGGCCTTCGGGTCATCGTCAGCAATCGAGCAGGTGTGGCTCCGTCGATCAAGCACATGGAAGGTGTCTTCATCACCACCCCCGAGGCCGATGGCATCGCCGCCCAAGCACGCCTCATCAATAACAAGGCACCGATCCGGAACCCGGCTATCCTCAGCCATGATCCGGAGTCATTTGCGCGGATCTTCCGCAACGCCCTCGTCGAGTATCGATCCTCGGAAAGCGCTTCGAGAGCATCAACCGGGAATCTGCCCACACATACCGACATCGAAGAGACGGCTTCCTAGACGATGGCTGGCACACAACACCGCGCGCGCCACTTCTTTGTCTACTCCAATTCTGGGCGAGACAGGCATCCCTTTAATCGACCGAGCACGGCAGGCCGATTGAGACCGAGCCCGCTTCTGGGAACTCTCACGTTCGTCACACTCGGCGCGGTTGTCCCACTCCTGGTGGTCCTGACCACGCCAGGCAACGGATATGCGAGTTGGCCAGGGGCCGCTGTTATTGCAATCGTCAGCGCCGCGCGCTTCAGCTGGACGATCTGCTCACGCCAGCGACATCTGGTCGAGATGGTCTTCAACATCTTCGTCTACGGCTTCTTAGGCATCGCGCCCCTCGTGCAGCTTCGGCTCCGGGCAGAAGTCGGGACAACCCCCGGCTTCATGAGCCAATACTCGAGTACGACAGTGATTCTCATCCTCGTCGGGTTCGCCGCAGTTTGCGTCGGGAGCTTGTTCGGAACCATCAAAGCGCCCGACGCCGCCAAGCGAGTGCAACCCCCACAAGAGCTGCGCACAGGCCGCGTCCTGGTAGTCACGCTCTTCGCGTTCGGCGCCACGGCCTACTACGTCGGCAGGTTAGGCCCGAACAGCTTCTTCCGCCCTCGTCTCGAGTTCAGCGGACAGCTCGCAGTCGCTTTCCCGGACGATACGACCGCGGCGCTCGTCGTCGGCGTGTCCAGCATGAGCTTGCTTGTCTCTGTAATCGCACAGATCACCCTGCTCCGACAACGCCGCCGTCAAGGGCTCCGTGCTCCGTTACTTCTCCTGCTGGTCACGGCCGCTACGCTCCTCCTCGTCGTCAACCCGATCAGCAGCGCTCGCTACGCAATTGGAACCGTCTACCTCGCCATCTTGGCGGCGGTCGGAGTGTGGGGAACTCTCCGGCGCTATCGGGTTGTTGGGCTGAGCACCCTCGGAGCCTTGTTCTTCCTATTCCCAATCGCATCGACGTTCCGCAATAGTCTCGACACGAAGGTTTCACTCAAGAACCCTCTCGAGTCGCTCCTCTCGGGTGACTTCGACAGCTTCAACCAGATCAACAACACCGTGTACTTCGTAGCCTCGAAAGGCATCACCTGGGGTGACCAGCTCCTAGGAGTGGTGTTCTTCTGGGTTCCTCGGGCACTGTGGCCCGACAAAGCCATAGATACTGGTGTCCTACTCGCGGAGTTCCGCGGTTACACCTTCCAGAACTTGTCTGCTCCGCTCTGGGCGGAGTTCTTCATCAACGGGAGCTGGCCGCTCCTCGTGGTCGGAATGATTTTGGTCGGCTTCGCGGCTCGGCGGTGGGATAGCCGCCTCGACGCGCAGATCATCGCCACCGGCACCCCGACGTTGCTCGGTTCCATTGTCCCGTTCTACCTGCTGATCGTTCTCCGGGGGTCATTGCTCCAGGCTATGGCTTCTCTTGCGGTTGTCCTCGTCTTGGGTTGGTTCGTCACGGCTGGCGCCCGGAGAAGCGGACATCCGCTCCGCCCTGATGACGAAGAGACCAACCGCACTCAGGCTCTGCAATGACTTGTTCGCGTCAACGTGGCTCCCCGATACTGCCTGGCTACTGCATTTTTTCGGGGCAGCTTGTCCGCAACCCAGGGATTTAGGACAACTGACGGATTACTCTGGCCGGCACGCCGGCGACGAGCATGTTCGGCGGGATATCCCTGTTGACCATCGTGCCCGCTGCTACTACGCAGCCTTCTCCGATCAAGACCCCCGGTAGCACGGTCACGCCTGCTCCCAGCCAGCTCCCTCGTCCCACCCGGATCGGTCTGACGCGCATGGCGCCAGCGCGGGCGTCGGGCTCGCCGATGTCATGCGTCACGGTGAGGAGCCTGACTCCCATCGCGAGGCTGACACCCGGTTCAAGCACCACTTCTGCCTCCGCCTCGATGAAGCAGTCAACGTTGATGAAGACCCCGTCCGCTACCGATAGGCCGCTGCCCCTGACAGACAGGCCGCTCAAGATGCGGGCGGAATTCACATGGACCCGCGCGCGGCGGAGAATCAGGTTCCGAACGTTCGGCCGCACCAGTCCGCTCGCTGACAGCCTTCTCAACACGGCGTCGATTCGCCATCGGATTTGTTCACGCAAGAGGGGATCCCTCTGCTCTCTCACCTGGGGGTTGCCGTAGGTCGCGCCAGTGGGCCGCTGCGAGAACCGCCGCTGGCACGCTTTGCTGGAGCGAGATTCCGAGTCCCGCTCCCATGGTCGTGCCCGTGAGTGCTCCTGCCGCGACGCAGGGGACGAACGTGACGAGTTGGACGATACGGAGGCGTGAGAGGAACCGAATCCGCCCACGCTTCTTGGCCACGAGTGTCGCCGTTTCCGCGAAGAGACTTGCGAGTGCGCCGAGTGCTAGACCGAGCGAAGCACCGCGAGCGAGCTCGACGTGGTCTCCGACCAGGAGCGAGAGCGTCGCCGCTGGCACGATCTGCACGGCACCGAGCCAAACGACTGTCACGCCGACGAGGAGAAGGAGCGTCAACGAGAGTGAACGAGGCCAACGAGTCGCCTGGGCGTCCTCTTGTCTGAGCGCACCCGCCGCTACGAAGGGAAGGGCGCTCCCGAGGAGACCGATCGGCGCTGCGATCGTTTCTCCCAGCCTGACTCCGGCCAAGATCTCAGGCCCGCCAACTGCCCCGAGCAGCGCAAGACTCGCCACACTGATGATGAAGAAGACGACCCACTCGAGTACACCAAGACGGAGCAGCTGACGCGCCTCCTTTAACCACGGGAGTAGTGGAGTTCTCGGAGCCGGATCAGCCCGACGAAGGGCTCCGCCGATGCAGAGCGCAACGACCACAGCGGCCCCGACCACGGACATCAAGGCAGCGTCGAGACCTGCACGCCCTGTCGTCGTGGCCACCAACGTCACAACGAACGCAATGCCGAACACGACGCCATCGGCAACGGCAATCGAATACGTGGAACGGTGCTCTCGCGAGAGGAGCGACCGAGCCACCTCGTACGCCCCAAGCGCCCAAACTGAGACGGCCAGGAGCGAAGCGGTCAGCGTCGACAGCCCGACATGAGCTGTGATGAAGACGGCAGCAGCGATCGGGGTCCCCAGGAGCACGCTCATCAATGCCAGCGGGAGGAGGCGTGGCGTCCGTTTGGAAAGCAGCAACGCAGGCACGAGGACCATTCGGACCGCGCCGACCCAGGTGGATTCGAGAGCCCACGCCGCAAAGAAGGCGGCAAGCGGCCCAGTGCCGAGAGCATGGGCGGCCGTGATCGAGACGAGGTAATTCGCGAGGGCCAAGAATGCCTGTGCCCCGACCCGCGGCAGGAGCAGGTGGATCACCCTCATCGTGGCCGCACCTCGTCTCCCGACATTCGCTCCTGGCAGGCAGGATTGCGGCGCGATCTCACGCTTCGCCCTCCTGAGTAGCGCGTGCAGCGACTATGGCGTCGTCGATGGTCGTTGTGAAGTGACGCCAAGTCCGCCCTCCACCAGTTGCGCGCACGCGTTCAGCACGCGCTCGTCTCTCGGAGGCTTTCAGGATCGGGGTAGCGGCGATTGCGGTACGAAGGCGCTCGCGATCGCCGGCCGGCAGGACGAGCCCATCCTGCACGCCGATCACTTCGGCGGCCCCTGTTTCATCAGTGGTGAACACCGGAAGCCCGGCTGCCAGAGCTTCGAGGACCACCAGGCCGAACGCGTCTTCCAGACTGGGGAGCACGAGAGCGTCGCTTCGATTCATTTGATGGTTCAACGCCTCGGGTGCGATCGCACCCTGATGAGTGATGTTCAACGGCAGGCTGCGAAGCAGTGCGGGTTGGACGACCGGCCCGATCATCGCCACGTCGACGTCAAGTCCCCGGGCCGCGTCGATCAGAAGCGGGACGCCTTTTCGATAGCTGATCTGCCCGACGTACAAGAGCACCGGACGGATCCGATCGACCTCGTCGTCCCCGGAAGGGAAGAATCGACGAAGATCGACTCCGTACGGGGCCGTTACCAGCCGCCTGCTGTCCACACCGTATTCGATGTACTGCTGACGTTTCAGGTCGGACGGCACGATGACGATGTCCGCGGAGGCGAGTTCCCGTTCAATCTGTGCCACTCGCCTGTCGGGCACGATCTCGCGCTCTGCGGCAGAGCCGAACGTCGATCGGAGCAACTCGTTCACTGCTCTCGGGTGACCATCGACGGCATGGAGCACCTTCACCGCACCCGCTGACCGCTTGAACGTTTCTTCCGCTGCACCGGGCATGGCAACGACAGCGTCCCCAGCGACGAACCGTCGGCTCACCGCTCGATCGAACACTCGCTTGTAGTGGTCCATCGCGCTGGGCGCGAAGGACCTCAAGAGCGGGCTCCGCGACAACAGCCGAATAATCTCGAGAGCTGGCGCGATCGTTCTGACCCTGGCAACCTGATCGGTCCCCCGCGTGAGTCTCGACCTGATCGACGCCCCTCTGGCTCCGGGCACGATCTTTGCCAGTCCGCTGGTCAACCCGCGTGACGGAAGCCAGAAGGACACAAGGTTCCCGCAACGCTCTGCCCATCGGGCGTATTCGACGATGGCGCCTTCCGCGTAGGGAGCCACAACGGACACGCGGAAGCCGCTCTCCTGCTCGCTCAATACGCTCCGTTCTTCCGGACGACAGCTTTAGCGGTACGCCACAGGATCACCAAGTCACCGACGAGGGACCAGTTCTCCACGTAGAACAGATCGAGCCGAACGGAATCCTCCCATGACAGGTCGGATCGACCGCTCACCTGCCACAGGCCGGTCATGCCGGGCTTCACCAGGAAGCGACGGTGGACGTGAGTGTCGTAGCGGGCGACCTCACGCGCCAGCGGCGGTCGGGGTCCGACGAGGGACATGCTGCCGGCCAGGACGTTGAACAGCTGCGGCACCTCGTCCAGGCTGTAGCGGCGCATGAACCCGCCGACCCGGGTGACCCGGGGGTCGTTCCGCATCTTGAACAGGACGTCGTTGCCCTCGGCGCGGTCGAGCGCGCTGAGCTCCTGCAGGCGTTCCTCGGCGTCGACGACCATCGAGCGGAACTTGATCATCCGGAAGGTGCTGCCGTTCAGGCCGACGCGCTCCTGCCGGAAGAACACCGGACCGGTCGAGGTGGTCTTCACCAGCACGGCGAGCACGAGCAGCAGCGGCGACAGGACGACGACGAGCAACCCTGCACCGATCAGGTCGAAGGCGCGCTTCGTGTAGAGCTTGCGCCCCGAGTATGTCGGTGTCTCGACGTGGATGAGCGGCAGGCCCTGCACCGGCCGGGTGTGGATGCGGGGGCCACCGATGTCGGTCAGGCTCGGCGCGACCACCAGGTGCCGCCTGCCCGGCTCGAGCGACCAGCTGAGCTCGCGGACGCGCTCCGGCGGCAGGTCGTCGGAACTCGTGATCACGACGGTGTCGGCGCCGGTCTCGCGCAGCGCGGAGCCCACGTCGTCGAAGCCGCCGTGGCTCTGGATGGTCGAACCCGCCAACAGACCTCGGTGGTTCGTCGACACGACCGCCCCGACCACGCGGTAGCCGGCTTCGGGGGAACGCGCGAGTTCGCGGCCGATGTGCAGCACACTGGCCGGAGACCCGACGAGCAGCACGGTCGCCGAGTAGGCGCCCTGCTGACGCTGGGCCACGAGCCACTGTCGCCAGATCCATCGGGACAGCAGGAGGACGAGGATCCCGATCGGGAACGCGATGAGCACGTAGCCGCGGGCCAGGTCGACGTGCAGCAGGAACGCCGCGATCGCGAGCAGGCCGAACACGCGGACGCTGGAGTCCGCGACCAGGCGGTACTCGGTGCTGCCGACGCCGATCACCCGCGCACCGCGGGTGTCGTACAGGGCGAGTGCGCTCATCCACACGACGATCACGACGATGGAGATGGCGAAGTAGCTCAGCCGCAGGTCGGCGGTGTTGGTCGCCAGGTTCGATTCGAGCCCGAGCCAGGCGATCTGCACACCGAAGACGACCCAGATCAGGGCCAGCAGGTCGGTGAAGAGCACGCGGCGCGAGTACGTGCGGCTCCACTCGTCGGTGGCGCCGATGGCGCGTGGTGCGCGCAGTGCGTCCGCTGTCACGGTCGCCGTCCGGTCACCACGACGCGCCGCCGTCCGACGAGACCCGCACGGTCTTGCCGTCCCACAGCCACACGTCCTGGCCGGCACGGTCGATGGTGACGGTGTTGTCGGTGTCCGCGCCGTCGGCACAGCCGATCGGCGTGGTGGACGAGGAGGGCGTCACGTCCGACGCGGACATGGTCTCGATCTGCACGCCGTCGCAGGCTGCTGCACCGACGCGGGCGAGCGTGTAGTTGCCGCCGTCGACGCCGATCGAACGCACCCCGCCCATCGGCACGTCGACCCACGCGGCATCGCCGGTGCGCCACTCGAGCTGGCCGTCGCAGATGACGACCGCGGTCTTCTCGCCCTGGAACGCGTCGATCGGGTCGCCGCACGGCGACTGCTCCGTCCCGCTCGCGAGCACGACACCGTCGGTGCTGATGCCGGCGCCGGCGGCGCCGGGCGCCCCGGCTTCCCACGTCACGCCGGCGTCGGTGCTGGTCCGCGCCGTCGTGGTGCAGTCGTCGCCGACGCCCACCAGGACCGAGAGCTCCGCACTGGAGGCCCGGATCGCCATGAGCGATCCGACATCCGTCCCGAGTCCCACCGGGACCCACGTCGCGGCGCCGTCCACGGAGTGTTCCAGCACCGGCCGCGGACCGCCGCACGACCCACCGGACGCGCGCCACGCCTCCTGGCCGTCGACCGCTGTCAGCAGGCGGCGACCCTGCTGCTTGGTGGAGGCGGCGTCTGCGTCAGCGGACGCACTCGGTCGCGGTGTCTCGCGCCGGTCAGGTGTTCCCGAGAAGGTGGGGATGGGGCCGGCGGGTCCGTTCTCCTCGGGCGCCGTCCGGCCCAGGGCGAGCGCGACGAGCACGACGTCGACGACGATCAGCGCCACCACCACGACGGCCACCAGGATGAACGTGGTCCGGGGCAGTGCGCGGCCGAGGCTTCGGGTTCCCCGGCGATTCTTCATCTGATCGGCCCCGTTCAGCGCCCGGCGCGGCGGAGCACGCCCAGCTTCTTGCCGGAACGCTTCGGCGGGTGCGTCGACGTGGTCACGGTGTTGTCGTCCTCGTCGTGGCCGTAGCTGTAGCCGTAGCCGTAGCGGCCGTGACCGTAGGCGCCCGGGCCCTTCAGCGGCATCTTCGTCAGGACGAAGCCGGAGACCGGGGCCCCCACGTTCTCGAGGGTGGCGACGGCCGCGGCGAGCTGGCCCTTCAGCGTCTGTCCCGAGGCGACCGCGACGATCGCGCCGGAGGCCTTCTTGGCCAGGATCGCCGCGTCGGTGACGGGCAGCAGCGGCGGGGCGTCGAACAGGACGTAGTCGAACTGCTGCTCGAGCAGGTCGATCAGGTCCTGCATCGCGCGCGAGCCGAGCAGCTCGGACGGGTTCGGCGGGATCTGACCCGCGGGCAGGACGACGAGCTTGCCGCGACCCCACGGGTGGGCGACGTCCTCCAGGTCGGCGCGGCCGATCAGCACGTCGGTCAGACCGGCGTTGCTCTCGACGTCCATGTACTCGGCGACGCGGGGGCGGCGCAGGTCGGCGTCGATCAGGATGACGCGGAACCCGGCGCTGTCCAGGGCGATCGCCAGGTTCGCGACGGTGGTGCTCTTGCCCTCGGACTGCATCGACGACGTCATGACGAAGGTGCGGGCACCGGTGCCGATGTCGAGGAACTGCAGGTTGGTGCGGAGCGTGCGGAAGGACTCGGCACGGGGGCTGCGCGGGTCCACCTGCACGATGAGCGGACGTTCGGCGGCCTTGGCATCGAAGGCGATCCCACCGACGACCGGCTTGTCGCTGATCTTCTCGACGTCGAGTTCGGTGCGGATCCGGTTGTCGAGGGTCTGGCGCAGCACGGCGATGCCGATGCCCAGGGCGAGCCCGACGAGCAGACCGAGCGCCACGTTGACGGGCACGTTCGGGCTGACCGGGACGCTCGGCACGTCGGCCTGCTTCACGCGGGTGAGCTTGACCGTGCTCTTGCCGCTCGCGTCGGTGGCCTCGATGTCCTGCACGACGTTGGTCAGGCTCTGCGAGGTCGCGTTCGCGATGTCGGCGGCCTGCACCGGGTCGGTGCCCTCCACCGAGATGGAGATGAGGGTCGTGCTCGTCGGCGCCGTCGCCGACACCATCGTCGCGAGCTGGTCCGCGTTCATGTCGAGCTTGAGCGACGAGATGACCGGCAGCAGCACGATCGGCGTCGACACCAGGTTCGAGTACGTCAGCACCCGCTGCTGGGTGAACGTGTTGCCCTGCGCCAGGTCACTGGCGCTGCCGGACGTCTCCGTGGAGACGAAGACCTGCGCCGATGCCGAGTAGACCGGCTTCTTCAGCAGGGAGAACCCTGCGGCTGCGGCCACTCCCACCAGGGCGAGTACGACGATCAGCACCCATCCCTTGCGGAGCACCGTGATGTAGTCGCGGAGTTCCACGCCTTTGCCTTCCCCGATCATGGCCGTCCCCGTGGTCCCGACACAGGCACGCCGGGGTACTCCCAGCGCACGGCATACAAATAGTGCCACAGGAACGAGTACTGCTCGGGGGAAGTCGCCATCCGCCGCGCGGTGTCCTCTACGGTGGCCCCATGCGCTCCGAGCCGGCCACGACCACCACCGAGCCCAGCGTGCGGCGACAGCGGGACCTCATCGTCATCCTCGTCGCACTCGGCGTCGCCGTGATCCTGACCCGGATCGTCGGACAGGTCACCCGGACTGGGGGCATCCCCTCGCCGGTCCTGCAGGTGCTCGCCGCGGACGCCGCCGTGTGGGTACCGCTCGTCGTCGCGGCCGCCGTGGTGCTCCGTCGGACCCCGCGTGCGGCGATGGTGTCGCGGCTGCGGCTCGACCTGGGGATCGTGGTCTTCGCGATCGGCATCGTGATCGTGTGCCGCGCAGTGGACGTCTTCATGTCGCTCGCGTTCACGGGGACGACCGGGCTGGTCCCCGCACCGACGCTCGGCACGCCGGACGTCGGGCTGCTGCTCGTGTCGGCCATCGGCATCGTCGTCGTCAGCCCGGTGCTCGAGGAAGTGGTGTTCCGCGGGCTGTTCCAGCGCCGGCTCGCCGCCGAGCTCACGCCCCGCACCCGGTTCCTCGCGGTGCTGGTCACGGCGTTCCTGTTCGCGCTGCTCCACCTGCTGCTCGGTGCGGGTGGCACGTCGCTCGGCGGGTTCCAGGTGTTCGTCACGACGTTCCTGCTCGGCCTGCTCACCGGCACGCTCGTCGCGATGACCGACCGCATCGGCGGCGCGATCCTGGCGCACGTGCTGTTCAACGCGGTCGCGGTCGTCGCCACCTGGCCGCGCTGAGCGGCCAGGGCTGCGTCCCCAGATGGGGTCAGGGGCGGTCGCTCGGCAGCGCGGACCACTAGCCTGCACTGAGCATGACTCGCCCAACCAGCATCGTCGACAACCCTCTCGTCCGTCAGGCTCCGATCAGCGGCCTGTTGGCGCTGTCGGCGTTCCTGAGCGTCGTGATGCCGACGCTGCCGATCACCCAGCACCACCTGTTCGTCGCGAGTGTGGTGGGCGTCGTCGTCGCGACGCTGATGAGCGCGATCCCCGCACTCGTGCGCCGCGCGGCCTGGGTGGTGCCGGTCCTGCTCACCGTCGACTTCCTGACGATCGCGCTGCTGCGCACCGGGACGGGCTCCGGCTCCTCGCTGTTCACGGCGATCGTGGTGCTCCCGGTGGTCTGGTGGGCGTCGCTCGAGGGCCGTCGCACCGTGCTCTTCGCGATCGCGGGCATCGTGGTCGTGATCCTCGCCCCCTACGTCCTGACCCCGTCCGACGCGCCCGGCGCGAGTGAACTCGTCCGTCTGGGCATCCTCGTCGTCGTGTTCGGCACCGTCGCCGTCGTCGTGCACGAGCTCTCCCGCCGGGCTCGACGGAGTCTGCGGTCCGCCGAAGCGCGCGAGGGCAAGGTCCGCGCCGAGATCGACCGGGCAGCAGCGGTGCAACGCTCCCTGCTCCCGACGACGACCGGCCGCATCACCGAGGACGTCGTCGTCGCGGGTGCCTGCCTGCCGGCCCGGAGCGTCGGCGGGGACTTCTTCGACTGGTACCCGACGCCGACCGGCGTGGCAGTGAGCCTCGGTGACGTCATGGGCAAGGGCGTCGGTGCGGGGCTGATCGCGGCCGCGGTGCGCGCGACACTGCGCAGCGCCCGGACCGTCGAGGACCCCGGCGAGGCGCTGAAGCGGGCCTCCGACGGGCTGACCGCCGAGGGCGTCGGACCCGACCTCGCCTTCACCACGCTGTTCCACGCCCGGATCTCCGACGACGGCACCCTCCAGTGGGCCGACGCCGGGCACGGATTGAGCTTCGTCCTGCGGGCCGACGGGCACGTCGACCGGCTGCGCTCCGGCGACATGCCGCTCGGGCTCGGCATCCGCGAGGAGTGGGCGACTTCCGACGGCACCCTCGAACCGGGCGACCTGCTCGTCTCGTTCAGCGACGGTGTGCTCGACCTGTACGACGACCTGGATGACACGATCGAGTCCGTCGCCGCGATCGCCCGCGCCGGCCGCGACCCGCATGCGGTCGTCCTCGCGCTGTCGGCCCGCGCCGACGAGGTGCCGCACGACGACGACGTCACGGTGATCGCGATCCGCCGGCAGCCGGTCGAGGTGGACACGGAGCGACCGCTCGCGATGCACGCGGACTGACGGCGCGGAACGAGCGACCGGCGCACGGCAACCGGCTCGGAACGCACGTCCGTCGCGCAGAGATTGGTACGCGCCGCCGCTCGAACCCGAATCGTGCGGCGACGCGTGCAGACGGTGAGCGTCTGCCCTCGGACGCCCTAGCGTCCTCGGTCTGTGGGGGCGGCCCGACGAGCCGCCCGGAGGGTCAACCGACCCGGGCGAGGTCCCAGACGGGCGGCACGTACGCGCGGGACCAGCCCTCGCGCAGGCGCGTCACGGCGCGGTCGAAGGCCTCGAGCAGGTCCATCTCCGGTCGCACCATGGACTGCAGCTGCAGCCCCTCGTAGGTCGCGAGCAGCTGCTCCGAGCCGCGGGCCGGTTCCATCGTGCTCGGCTCACGCCCGAGCAGGACGTCGCGCTCCAGGGCGTGCTGGACGAAGGCGTGGAAGCGTCGCCACCGGGCGTGCAGCATCGGCGCGAGCGGGTGCTCGGGCGATGCCGCGATGTTCAACGTCGCCGTCAGGAACCGCATGAGCGACGGGTCGGCCACGTTCGCGGTGACGATCGCACGCAGGAACCGGATGGTGCCGTGCTGCTCGGCCAGGGGCATGAGCGGCACGGTGCGGTCCTCGTTCCACCGGTCGATGGTCGCGAGCAGCAGGCCGTCCCAGCTCGGGAACGTCCGGCCGACGACGTCGGTGTCCACCCCGGCCGCAGCCGCGACGACCTCGGGGGTCACCTCGTGCAGCGGACGGGAACGCAGCGCCGTGATCATCCCGTGGATGACCTCACCCCGCAGGGCGGGGTCGTCGGGGGTGGTCACCGGCGGCGTTTCGATGTGCATGCATACACTGCACCAGCCCGACGCGCCCGCGCACAGTCCCCCGAACGGGAACGTGCGTTCCCCGGACAGGCGTGACCACCCTGGTGTCGTCGCTCGGAGTGAGCCATACTCGCCCCATGCAGTGGGGACGGATCGCACCGGTCGTGGCACTCGTCGTGGTGCTCGGCGGCACCCTGGCGGGCTGTGGCAGCGAGAGCCGGGTGCAGTCGATCAACGACGACAACGTGCAGAGCACCGGGTGCACCGACTACGTCCAGCTGAAGATTCCGACCGAACGCCGCGACGTCGCTGAACTCGTCGTCGACGCCGACGTCACCAAGACCGACCGCACCGTGGAACCGCAGGGCATCTACGAGGTGTACGAGGCGACGGTCACCGACGTCACGAAGGGTGACGCCGCCGCCCCCGGCGACACGATCCAGGTCATCAGCACCTCGGACCAGTGCGAGACGAGCGGCGAACCGGTCGAGTACTCCTCGGGCGACCCCCTCGCCGACGAGGGTGCCTTCCGCCTGTACCTCTCCCACGACGGAGACGACGACGTCTGGCAGCTCGTCGTCCCCGGCGCCGCCGAGCCGCGGCCCGCCGACTGACGCCGCAGCCCGCGGGCTGACTCCGGGCCCGCTACGGCTGCTCCGGCACCGTCACGATCCGGTTCTGGTACGCCCACACCACGGCTTGCAGCCGCGACCGCACCCCGAGCTTCGGCAGCATCCGCGCCAGGTGCGACTTGACGGTCGAGACCTCGAGCACCAGGGCTACGGCGATCTCCTCGTTCGACATCCCCTGCGCCAGCAGCAGGAGGACCTCGCGCTCGCGGGCGGTCAGCACGCCGTCGACCCGGTCGCCGGACACCGGCTGCAGGCTCCGCCGCGACACGAACTCCCGCAGCACCCGCCGGGTCAGGGCCTGGTCGAGCGTGCCGTTGCCGGCGGCGACCTGCCGCACGGCGTCGACGATCGTGTCCGGCTCGGCGTCCTTGAGCAGGAACCCGGAGGCACCGGCCTCGAGCGCCCCGAACACGTAGTCGTCCAGGTCGAACGTCGTCAGCATGAGCGCGGGGATCGCCGGATCGGCGTCCGGTGCGCAGAAGATCCGGGCGAGTTCGATGCCGTTCATCACCGGCATCCGGATGTCCAGGCAGGCGACGTCGGGTCGCGTCTCGCGCGCCAGCGCGAGCGCCTCGCCGCCGTCGGCGGCCACGCCGACCACCTCGATGTCCGGCTCCGCACCGAGGAGCGCGGACACCCCGGCGCGGACGAGGGGCTGGTCGTCCGCGACCAGTACGCGGATCACGCGACCACCTCGGTTCCGTCGGCGGCCTGCGTGGGTGCGGCAGGTGCCTCCCGGCCGAGCGCCAGCTCCACCAGCCATCCGCCGGTCGCGGTCGGGCCGGTCTGGAGGCGCGCCCCGACCAGGTCCGCCCGCTCGCGCATCCCCCGCAGGCCGTTGCCGCCCGAGGGAGAGGTCCCCGCTGCCGGCACGGTGGCCGGTGCGTTCTCCACCCGGATCACCACCCGGGTCACGTCGCGGTCGTCGATGGTGACGGTGCACGGGGCGGACGGGGCGTGCAGGGCGGCGTTGGCGAGTGCCTCCTGGACGGTGCGGTACGCGGCGAGCTGCGCGAGCGGGCCGACGCCGTCGGCCAGCGGACGGTCCCCCGGCAGCACGTCGAGCCGGACGTCGCTGCGGAACCGGGCGCGTTCGGCCAGGTCGACGATCCCGGCGACCGTCTCGACGGCGCGCTCGGCGGGAGCGTCGTCGCGGAGCAGGCCGACCAGGCGGCGGAGGTCCTCGAGCACGGCGGTGCTCTGCTCGCGGACCTGGCGGGCACCCTCGTGGGCACGCTCCGGGTCCGCGTCGATCTGCCGGTCGATGACGGCGGCCATCAGCGCGATGCCGGACAGGTGGTGCGCGGCGATGTCGTGGAGCTCACGGGCCATCGCGGCACGTTCGCGGGACACCGCGGCGTCGACCAGGGCGTCCTGCTCCCGGTTCACGGCGCTGGCCTCGGCGGTGCGGGCGACACGGACCTCGCGGCGGGACTGCACGAGCAGGGTGACCAGCAGGGGCAGGCCGACCGCACCGATCGCCTGCAGCACGCCCTGCCCGAGCGAGCCGGACACGGCGGCGGTGGTGTCACCGGTGACCGCCAGCACCACATTGCCGGCTGCCACCAGGGCAGCGGCGACCACGAGTGTCGACCAGAGGCGGGCCAGCGGGACACGGAGCACGGCGAGGACGACGGCGACGACCACGGGCAGTGCGGTGAGGCCGAACAGGTCGGACGACTCCGGGGCGAGCGCCGCGACCACCACCGGCAGGGCGGCGACCACGATCAGCACGGTGCGTGGTGCCCGGCGGGCGGCGAGCAGGGCGGCCGACTGGGCCAGCAGGCCGAGGGCCAAGACGGTCCAGGCGGCCGAGAACACTGCAGGGACCCCCAGTGCCAGGGCGGGGCCGTCCGGTTCGAGGCTGTCCAGGGGCGGCAGGCCGAGCAGCAGCCCGAGGGCGACGACGGCCGTGCCGAGGGCGACGAAGACGTCGACGCGGCGGGCGCGCTGCCCGGGCTGGGCCGGGGGCGCGGGCTGCGCTGCCGGCTCGCGCTGCGCTGCCGGCTCGGCCGGTGCGCGCTGCGGGTCGTGCTCAGCGGGTGCCATCGTTGGATCCTACGAGGCGGGCGCGGGTGGGGACCGGTGCGTCGAGGGGCAGGGCGCGTCGGGCGGGGTCGTAGCCCAGGCGGCCGCGGGTCACGGCGAGCAGCACCGCGGCGGCGATCGTCGACATGATCGTCAAGCCGATCATCAACGTGCCGGCGGTCATGCTCGGGTACATCTCGGGGAACAGCGTCGAGATCGTGTTGTTCACGCCGACGTGCAGCAGCAGGGCCAGGGGCAGGCTCTCGCGGGTCTTGTTGAAGACCTGGATCATCACGACGTTGAAGGTGATGGTGAACAGGGCGAACACGACGGGCTCGCTCCAGTGCGCGTTCGGCCAGCCGCCCCAGTCGCTGAAGTACAGCGGCATGTGCCAGAGCGCCCAGATCGGGCCGAGGATCGCGGCGGCGCCGAGGCCCCCGAACCGGTGCTGCAGGCGGGGCAGGGCGAAGTCGCGCCAGCCGGGTTCCTCGCTCAGGCCGGTCGAGAACAGCTGGATGATCAGTCCGGGCACGAGCATGGCGAACGCCAGGGCCGAGGGGGCCCGCACGTCACCACCGGCGAACGGCAGCGCGGAGACGACGATCAGGGCCGGCACGACGACGAGCGCCAGCGCGTACCAGTACCAGGCGACCCGCCAGCGGAACAGCCGTCCCACCCAGCGGCGGAGCCCCGAGCGACCGTCGGCGACCGCGGTGACGATGAACGCGCTGCCCAGCGGGCCGAGGAGCGCACCGGGCAGGACGCCCGTGAACTGTCCGCTGCCCAGGACCTCGGGGAAGTGGATGTCCCACACGCCCATGCCGTGCGGCGACAGGATGTACGGCACCCACGCGAGCCAGCTCAGGCCGAGTGCCATGGTGAAGAAGGACACGAGCGGGTGCCGGGCGATGAGGCCGCGGACACCCCCTCGGTCGCGGGCTGCGGTGCCGGCGGTCGGCCGGACTTCGGTGGTGTTCGTCATGCACACGACGCTAGGAAACCGGGCGCTCGGGGACGACCGGCTTCGGGATGCACCTGCGGGAGTTCCATCGAAGGATGCAAGTGCCGGTCGGTCGGTTCGGCACTCCTGAACACGCCGTCGTGATCGCTCGACGCCGGCGTCTTCCGAACCGACTCGGCCCCCAGGACCCCGACGTCTCGCGGGTCCGGTCAGGTAGCGCGCTGTGCGGCCACGTGGGCCAGGACGAAGGGGTCCTCGCAGCCGCGGGCGAACCCCAGAATGCGCCGGTCGATGTCCCGCTGCAGCACGAGCACGCCGATGCGCTCGGCGATCGGAGCGAGCCACTTCGGCCGGCACGTGAAGTTGTAGCGCCAGGTCGCGAGGGTGTGCCCGGGCTGCCCCTCAGCCGCCTGGAAGCGCCATCCTCCGCCCATCCGCTCGAAGAACCACGAGCCCTTCGTCATCTTCATCCCCACGTTCGACGGCGGGTGGTACGAGACGTACTCGCTCTCCATCGCCAGCCCGAACCGCTGCACCGTGTACGTCCGGACGCCCTTCGCCGGCACGGTGGCGCCGTCCATCAGGTGCTGGCGGCGGATGAAGGGGTCCCACCGCTTGCGGATCGCTCCCTGTGTCTGCGAGACGGCGAACGCCACGTCGGGCTCGACCGGGACGACGCAGCGGGACTCGACGACGGGCATGAGTCATCCTCGCACGTGCACGGTGCGGCGTGCGGCGGCCCGTGCGAGCTTGCTCGCTCCGTGCGCCGCTACAGCCCTGCAACAGGCCGCCAACCTCGCACCGTGCGGCGTGCGCCGGCCCGTGCAAGCACCGCCGGACTCGCACCGTGCGTTGTGCGCCGACCCGTTCGAGATCCGCCGGACTCGCTCCGTGCGGCGTCCCTCAGCCCGTGCGAGCTTGCTCGCTCCGTGCGCCGCTACAGCCCTGCACCAGGCCGTCAACCTCGCACCGGGCGAACAACCGCGCACCGTGCGCAGCGGCAGCGGCAGCGGCAGCGGCAGCGGCAGCGGCAGCGGCAGCGGCAGCGTCAGCGTCAGCGTCAGCGTCAGCGTCAGCGGCGGCGTCAGCGCAGCGTCGCCCGGAGTGCGTCGTCGATGAGCGCGAGCGCCACGTCGACCTCGTCGGCCACGCGCTGGTGGGTCGCCGACGAGCGACGGTAGGGGTCGTCCACGTCGTCGTCGGCCGGGTCGGCGGGCGGCGGGACGGTGCCGCGCAACCGCGCGACACGCTCCACGAGTTCCTGCGGGGTCGTCACGTCGGCCAGGTCACCGGGCTCGAGGCCGGCGAGCACCCGCGCGAACTGCTTGATCGTGAACGTCCGCTTTGATGCCCGGGGCGCCAGGGAGACGGCGGCTGCACGGTGCGATCGTTCGGCGGTCAGCACCAGGTCGGCGTTCGCGACGATCTCGGCCGTCAGGTACCGCGACCGGTGGGCCGACGGGTCGCCCCCGAGCCGGACGGACTGCTCGGCAGCGGCGGCGTCCATCGCGGCACCGTCGTCGGCGATGGTGCCGGCCGACTCGACCACGAACGCCGGAGCGTCCGGGCCGAGTCGTGCCGTCAGGACCTGCGCGCCGAGCGGCGACCGGCAGATGTTGCCGCTGCAGACGAACAGGATCCGCATCGTCACGCTGCGTCGGTGCGTTCGCCGGCGCGCTGGTCGGCACGCTCGTCGTCGCCGAGCAGGTCGTGCCGCACGACGATGGCGTCACGGCCGGGTCCCACACCGATCGCGGAGATCCGTGCGCCGGACATCGCCTCGATCGCCAGGACGTAGTCCTGCGCGTTCTTCGGCAGGTCGTCGAAGGTGCGGGCTCCCGTGATGTCCTCGGTCCAGCCGGGGAACTCCTGGTACACCGGCTTCGCGTGGTGGAAGTCGGACTGGTTGACCGGGACCTCGTCGACGCGGACGCCGTCGACCTCGTACGCGACGCACACCGGGATCGTCTCGAGCCCGGTCAGGACGTCGAGCTTGGTGAGCACGAAGTCGGTCACACCGTTGATGCGTGCCGTGTAGCGGGCGATCGGGGCGTCGTACCAGCCACAGCGGCGCGGGCGGCCGGTGGTGGTGCCGAACTCGAAGCCGTTGGCGCGCAGGAACTCGCCCGACTCGTCGAACAGCTCGGTCGGGAACGGACCGGCGCCGACGCGGGTCGTGTACGCCTTGACGATGCCGATGATCCGCTCGAGTTTGCCCGGGCCGATGCCCGAACCGGTCGCGGCGCCACCGGCGGTCGCGGACGACGAGGTGACGAACGGGTAGGTGCCGTGGTCGACGTCGAGCATCGTGGCCTGGCCGGCTTCGAACAGGACCGTCTCGCCGCGCTCGAGCGCACGGTGGATCTCGAGGGCGGTGTCGGCGACCATCGGGCGCAGGCGCTCGGCGAACGAGAGCAGCGACTCGACGACTTCTTCCGGGTCGATCGCACGGCGGTTGAAGACCTTGACCAGCAGGTGGTTCTTCTGGTCGAGGGCGGCTTCGACCTTCTGCCGCAGGATGTTCTCGTCGAAGATGTCCTGGATCCGGATGCCGACGCGGTTGATCTTGTCGGCGTAGGTCGGGCCGATGCCGCGACCGGTGGTGCCGATCTGCCGCTTGCCCAGGAACCGCTCGGTCACCTTGTCGACGGTGCGGTGGTAGTGCGTGATGACGTGGGCGTTGGCCGACACGAGGAGCTTCGAGACGTCGACGCCGCGGGCGCGCAGGGCGTCGAGCTCCTGGAACAGCACCTCGAGGTCGACGACGACGCCGTTGCCGATGATCGGGGTCACGCCGGGCGTCAGGATGCCGGAGGGCAGCAGGTGCAGGGCGTACTTCTCGCCGCCGACGACGACGGTGTGGCCGGCGTTATTGCCGCCGTTGAACTTCACGACGTAGTCGATGCGGGAGCCGAGGAGGTCGGTGGCCTTCCCCTTGCCCTCGTCGCCCCACTGGGCTCCGATGATGACTGCTGCGGGCATCTGGTTCTCCTCACGTTGGCGGAGGACCGCACACGGCCGTCCGGGCCGGTGGTCCACCCGAGTCTATCGGCTGGTCACCTGCGCGTCACCCGCTGTGACGTCCTGTGGACGGCGGGTCGCTTGTCCACATGGAGCGCACCTGGATGTCCGTCCGGATCGGTCGGAGCACGGTCGGACGCGTCCAGATCCACGACGCGAAAGGAGCACGACATGAGCGGCATCGGAGACAAGGCGAAGGACTTCGCCGACAGCGACAAGGGCGAGAAGGCAACGGACGCCGGCCTCGACAAGGCCGGCGACGCGGCCGACAAGGCGACCGGCGGCGGACACGGCGACCAGATCGGCAAGGCCGAGGACGCGGCCGACGGCAAGATCGGCAAGTGACGTCCGAGACGTCACCGGAGACGAACGGGCGCGTTCCGCTCAGCGGCGACGCGAAGCGTTGCGCGGGGCGCGCCGACCGAGCCTGCGAGGGAGGGGTGCCAGCTGGCACCGCGCCTCCCGTCTGTCCGCCGGTGCGTCCCGAACCACCCGGCCGACCCCGGATCAGCTCCGGAAGAAGTCCTGGTACGACGGGTCGCCGACGGGCTGGGAGTGCCCCGGCTCGGCCAGGCGCTGCTCGATCATGGCCTGGATGACGTCCGGCGGGGTGAGTCCACGACGGTGCCACTCGACCGGGTTGGACCGGAGCTGGTTCAGCGTGTTCTGCATGGGATTCACACTGGCACCACTTCACTAGTTTGTCTAACTACCTGTCCCGAACACGCGTTCGCGGGGTGGGATGCCCCGCGCTTCGTGAGCAGAAGAGGTCGGATCTCCACTCGGGACCCGACCTCTTCTGCTCACCATGTGGCGCGTGAACCGCGCGCGCGCCCTGTCCTAGCGGCGCGTGACCTTCGCGGTCGCCCCGGACTTGGCCGTGCCGTCCTTGTACCCGGAGGCGTGGGCCGTCACCTGCACGCTGATGCGGTGCCCGACGTCGGACGAGCCGAGCTTGTACTTGGTACCCGTTGCCGACTTGACGACCTTGCCGTCACGCAGCCACTGGTACTTGTAGGTCGCCTTCGTCGTGCTCCACGTGCCGTGCTTCGCGGTGAGGGTCGAGCCGACCTTCGCCGTCCCGCTCACCGTGACCTTGCTCCCCTTCGCCAGCGCGAGCTTCGGCGGGACCACGTTGATCGTCGAGGTGTCGGCCTGCTTGCCCGCCGCGTTGTCGAGGTGCAGCAGCAGCACCGTCGCCTTGGTGACACCCGAGGCACGGGTGACCGTGAGCGAGTCGGCGTCGGCGAACAGCACGCCGGAGGTGCCGTCCTGCGAGAACGACAGCTTCGGCTTCGACGGGTCGAACGTGGCCGTCTTCGTCTCGTCCACGACCGAGGAACCGCTGGTGGCGGCACCCGGGGCGTAGGCCGACTCCGTCAGCACCGTGTAGTCGAACTTCTTCGACGAACCGATGGCCTTCGCAGCGACGGTCAGCACCTTCACCGAGCTGTCGAAGGTGTTCACGTCCTGGCCGGGCGCACCGCCGTTGAGCGGCTGGACGTCGACGACGGGGTCGACGTCCGGGTCGTCCAGGGCGGCCTTCGCCAGGTCGACCGTCGTGGCGAACGTGGCGTCCACGGCAGCCGACTTCGCGTTGTACACCAGGAAGTCGGGCTCGCCGTCACGGTCCGTGTCGATGAGGACCTCGACGTTGGTCACGGCGCCCGGGTTCGCGTCCGGACCAGCGGTCTGCACACCGAACGCCAGGGTTCCCGACGCCTTGTCGTACGACGCACCGTAGGAACGGACGTCGGCCGCCTGCAGCGAGCGCGTCGCCGAACCCTCGGGGAACGCCTCGGCCGGGTCGGTGCCGCCGAGCACGAACGGAGCGACGGCGGCGTGGTAGCCGGTCGTCAGTCCGCCCTGGTCGAGCGTGCGGCCCTTGAGCGTCAGCTCGGCCGACTTACCCGGTCCCGTGAACGAGACCGTGGTCCGTGCCCGCACCGCGCTGACGGGCTTCGGGGCCACGTAGGCCCCGAGGCGCATCGGGTTGAGCGAGCTGTCGGTCGGCGCGAACGCCACGATGCCGGAAGCGGCGGCCACGAACTCGCGCTGGTAGCCCTGCTGGACGGCCTCCTGGGTCGGGTCGATGACCCGGCGGAGCTTCGTCGCGTCGGCGACCGAGAACGTCAGCGTGACCGACGCGGTGCCGTTGCCGGGCACCGTGACCTGCTTCGAGCTGAGCGCGAAGGTCACACCCGGCTGCGACACCTGCGGCTGGTACGACACGTTGTACGTGTGCGCCGTGCTGTCGGTGTTGTCGATCTGCAGGGTGCGGGTCTCGCTCGTCCCGCTCGCGACCTCGACGACGCCGAACGAGGCGGTGACGAGCTGGTCGTTCTCGGCGCTGCGGACCGTGGTGCCGGCGGTGACCGCCTGCAGTGCGTCCACTCGACCGGTGCCCTGGCGGAGCAGCGTGGCCGAACGGTTGCCGTCCTTCACGTCGTGCGTCGCCGTGTTCATCAGGGCCGCCTTGACCTGCGGGGCGGACCATGTGGGGTGCGACTGGAACGTCAGCGCCGCGATGCCCGCAACGTCCGGCGTCGCCATGGAGGTACCGCTCATCGACATGCGGCCGTCACCGGTGCCGTTGGCCGCCGAGATCACGTTGACCCCGGGGCCGGCGATGTCCGGCTTGACGATGTCGTCGAACGATCCGTGCACACCACGGCTGGTGAACGACGCGAGCGTGTTCACGGCGTCCGCCTCGATGGCGACCTCGAAGCCCTTGAGCTCGTCCGCGAAGCGCACGTGCAGGGTCCCCGCCTTGGCGGTGGCCTGGAGGCTCGCCACGCTCTTCGCGGTCAGCTCGGCACCCGGGATGGTCGCGTTGCCGCCGATGCCGGATTCGAACGTGTCGAGCGTGCCCGCCAGCAGGACGCCGACACCGCCGGCAGCCTGAACGTTGCCGAAGCGCACGGCGGAACCGCACTCGAGCGCGGCGTCCGTCCACTTCAGCCAGACGACCTTGCCCTTGATCTTCGCGGCGTCGGCGGCGCTGAACGCGGCACAGCCGTCGATGTTCGCGGTCGGGACGACGACGTCGCCCTCGACGGGCAGGGTCCCCTTGAAGTTCGACGAGTACTGCGACCGGTAGGTCTTCGCGACGTCGGCCGGTGCGGTGACCTGGACGCCGTCGTAGAGCGACTGTCCGGTCGCGCTCGCGGCGACGGTGAGCGCGCCCTCGGCGTTGCCCGGCGACCCACCGATGTCGGTGAAGTCGTCGGCGTTGCCCGAGGCGATCACGGGGAGCACGCCGCGAGCGGTCAGTGCGTCGATCTTGGCGTTGTCGGGGTCGTCCGGTGCGCCGTAGTCGGAGCCGAGCGACAGGTTCAGGACGTTGATGTCCTTGCCCTCGGTGAGCGCCTGGCCCACCCAGTCGAGCGCGGCACCGGTGACGTCGGTCGAGCCGCCGTTGTCACCGAAGACCTTCAGGGCGTACAGGCCGGCCTCGGGCGCGGTGCCCGGACCGATCCACATGTCCTGCACCTGCTGCGTGGTGAGCTTGGTGTAGTCGCCGTCGAACTGCTTCTTGTCGGCGGTCAGGCCGTAGCCGGCGATCGAGCCGGACACGTGCGTGCCGTGGTCGCCGCCCTTGCCGTCGATCGGGTTGTCGTCGGGAGCCGGCACCGGGTCGTAGGCGTCCGGGTCCGTCGGGTCGGCGTTGTAGGTCGCACCGGCGAAGTCGTACCCGCCGAGGA
Organism: Curtobacterium sp. MCLR17_051; assembly: GCF_003234395.1. NCBI lineage: Bacteria > Bacillati > Actinomycetota > Actinomycetes > Micrococcales > Microbacteriaceae > Curtobacterium > Curtobacterium sp. MCLR17_051. The sequence goes on along the minus strand of NZ_QKTA01000010.1, from coordinate 36,545 downwards.
ACTTCGACGCGTCGTACAGGCTGGGGTCCGGGGCGCCGCCGCTCGCGTTCGCCAGGGCCTGCTGGTACGCCTCGGTGGTGCCGGGGCCGCCGAAGTCGGCCTGCGTGTAGTCGAGACCGGTGTCGAGGACGGCGACGTTGACGTCCTTGCCGGTGTGGCCGGTCTGCTGCCAGGCGTTGAGCGAGCGCGTGTAGACGTCGCTCGCGGCGTTCTTCGGCGCGACGCCGTCGACACCGGGCTGGACCAGGCTGGGGTCGACACCCGAGGGAGCGGCGTCGGCGTTCTCGTTGACCGTCGGCTCGACGATCTTCTTCGGCGTGAGCGGGATGATGCTCTCGACGTCGGAGCGCTCCGCGATCTTCCGGAACGCGTCGACGTCGGCGACGACCGCGACGCCGGGGACGGTGTACTCCGTCGAGTAGAGCTCGGTCGCGTCGGCGTCGGCGCGCTTGACGGCCGACCGCACCGCGGCGACGGTCGACTGGATCGCCTCGACGCGGTCCTTGGCCGCGGAGGACTGGGTCCGCGACTTCGTCAGGTCCCCGCCCTTCGCCTTGGCGTCCACTTCGAGGGCACCCTGGCCGGTCGTGCGCACGAACGCGGCGACGGTCTTCGTCGGCTTGGCGTCACGGAGCGGGGCGGAGAGCTTGAGGTCGGCCACCGAGATCCCGGCCGGAGCTGCGGAGGCCGCGCCCCCGACTGCGAGACCGCCACACGCGAGGGCCGCGACGGCGATGCCGGCGGTCAGGACGCGGGTGAAGCGATGGGGGGTTGGGTTCGGGTCGGTGTTCGGTGTTGCACGGTTCAAAGAGGGCACTCCTGGCTCAGTCCGTGGTTCGCATGAGATTCCTGTGAAGCTATGCGTTCGTTCTCAGGGAAGACAGTCCGCACTTTGGGGGACTCCCCTCGTCCGGGGGCCGGAACCTGTTAAGTTGCACACCCGTGTGCACGTTATTACGATGGGGTGCGTGACCACCACCGAGCAGCCCTCCCGCGCGCCCCGCCGCGACGCCACGGAGAACCGGGCAGCCCTCCTCGACGCGGCGAAGACCTGTCTGCAGCAGGACCCGGACGCCTCGATCGAGACGATCGCCGCGGCTGCGGGACTCTCGCGCCGTGCGGTGTACGGACACTTCCCCTCCCGCGACGACCTGGTGCGCGAGGTCGTGACCGCCGGTGCCGCCCGGATCGCCGCAGCCATGCCCACCGCATCGGACCTGCAGGAGCTCCCGCCGGCAGCACGTCTCGCCGCCATCGCGGTGACGCTCTGGACCGAGGTGTCGCACGTCCGCTCGATGGCCCGGGTCGCCGTCCGCAGCCCGTTCGCCGAACCCGTCGCCGAGGTGTTCGCGCCGTTGCGCTCACAGGTACGCCAGGCGTGCGCGCTCGGGATCGCCGACGGCGCCATGCGGGACGACGTCGACCCCGAGACCCTCGGCCGTCTGGTCGAGGGTGCGTGCATCGCCGTCCTCGACGAGGCCACCCGTTCCGGCACGAGCGACGAGGACGGACGGCGCATGGTGGTGGTGTCGGCGCTGGGCATGGCCGGCATCGACTGGCGCACGGCACTGCTCTCCGAACCCGCTGCTCCCACTCCTGCCCCGAAGGACCACGCATGACGCTCGAACTCGACCACGTCGGCATCGGCGAGGAGCCCGGCGCACCCCTGCCCGTCGTCTCCGCCGTCGCCGCCCCGGGACGCCCCGGGGTCCTCGCCGTCGAGACCGAGCAGGCACCCGTGCTCGCGTCACTCGTCGCCGGTGGCCGCATGCAGCCCGACACCGGCCGGCTGCTGCTCGACGGCGACGAGGACCCGGCAGCCGTCCGGCGCTCGTTCGCCCTCGTGGACACCCCCGGGGTCGCCGAGCCCTTCCCCGTCATGACCCTCAAGCAGATCGTGCGCGAGGAGCTCGCGTTCGCCGGGCAGCGCCCGAACCGCGAGCACGTCGACACCGTGCTCGACGAGCTCGGTCTGCGGGGCTACGTCGACACCGCCGTGCAGCGGGTGCCGACCGTCGTGCGCGTCCGGCTGCTCGTCGAGCTCGCCCTGCTGCGCGACGGTGTGACCGGCATCGTGATCACCTCGCCCGAGCGGCACGGCGGCGCCGTCGAGGACTGGTTCCAGGTGGTCCGCGACGTCGCACGGCGGGGCGTGACCGTGGTCCTCGTGACCTCGAAGGCCGCCGCCACCACCGTCGAGCACCTGCTCGACACGATCGACACGCACGACGGCGTCGAGACGCACGACGACGTCGAACCGCACGACGACGTCGCGACGCTCGCGACGCCCCAGACCGAGGACCCCGAGGACGTGGCCCGAACCGACGGAACCGAGCCGGGCCTCCCGGCCGCTCCTTCCGTCACCGAAGCATCCGCAACCGTCCCGACGGAGGCACAGAAGTGACCACCACCTCGCTCGTCCGCGCAGAACTCGCGCGGCTCACCGCTACCCCGCTCGCACGCCTGGCGTTCATCGCGCTGATGATCGTGCCGCTGCTCTACGGCGGCGCCTACCTGTGGGCGAACCGCGACCCGTACGCGAAGCTCGACCAGATCCCCGCCGCGATCGTGAACCTCGACGCCGGTGCGACGCTGGACGGCGACCACGTCGACTACGGCAAGGACGTCACGAAGGAGGCCATCGACGGCGCCGACTTCAAGTGGACGAAGACCAGCGCCGCCGATGCCCGCTCCGGCGTCCGGAACGGCACGTACGACTTCGTCGTCACCATCCCGCACGACTTCTCGGAGCACCTGGTGTCCGCGCAGTCCGACGACCCGACGCAGGCGAAGCTCGTCATGACCACGGCCGACACCAACTCGTACCTGGCCTCGACCATCGCCGAGCAGGCGGGCAAGACCATGCGCACCGCCGTCGCCGAGCGCGTCGGCAAGCAGGCGGCGAAGACCCTGCTCGTCGGGCTCGCCGACGTCCGCGACAGCCTCGGTGACGCCGTCGACGGTGCCGATGAGCTCGCTTCCGGGACCAAGAAGGCGGACCGTGGTGCGCACACGCTCGCCGACGGCACCGGCAAGCTGTCGTCCGGTGCGGCGGAGCTCGCGTCCGGCACGGCCGACCTGCCGTCGCAGACCCAGCAGCTCGACAGCGGGGCGCAGCAGGTGGCGTCGGGGGCGTCGACCCTGGCGTCCGGGCTGGCCAGCGCGCAGCAGCAGACTGCGGCGCTGCCGTCGCAGACGCAGCAGTTGGACAGTGGGGCGCAGCAGCTGCAGTCCGGGCTGCACCAGCTCCGTGACCAGACGGCTTCGCTTCCCTCCGACTCTGCGCGCCTGTCCACTGGTGCGTCGCAGGTCGCCGCCGGGAACGCCACGCTGGCCGACGAGGCCGCACCGTTCATCGCGGGCGTCCAGCAGCTCACTGCGCAGTCGCCGGAACTCGTCGCGTCGCTGAAGCCCGTCGTCCAAGCCTCCACGGTGCTCTCCGAGGAACAGAAGACCCGGCTGCTCGCCGGGCTCGACAACCTGCAGGCCGGCAGCACCGAGCTCGGTACCGGTGCCGGCGACCTGTCCGGCAACCTGCAGAAGCTCAAGACCGGCAGCGCGCAGGTGTCCGCGGGCGCCTCCCAGCTCGCCGAGCAGGCCCCGGCGCTGACGAGCGGCATCCAGCAGCTCTCCGACGGCTCGGACACGCTCGCCGCCGGCACCGGCAAGCTCGCCGTGAAGGCCCCGGAGTTGTCGTCCGGCATCGCCACCGCCGCGGACGGTGCTTCGAAGGTCTCGTCGGGCGCGTCGAAGGTGGCCGCCGGTACATCGAAGCTGGCCTCGGCCGCTCCGACGCTGTCGTCCGGTGCGTCGCAGCTCGCGACCGGTGCGAAGACCGCCGACCAGGGCGCGTCATCACTCGCATCGGGGTTGGACAAGCTCACGACCGGCTCGTCGAAGCTCGCGTCGTCCCTCGACGAGGGCCGCACGAAGATCCCGGCGTCGAACGCCTCGGAGCGTGCGTCGCAGGCCTCGGTCATCTCCGACCCGGTCAAGGTCGGGGACGACAACGTCGCCGCCGCGTCGAACTACGGTGCAGGCCTCGCGCCGTTCTTCATCTCGCTCGCGGCCTGGATCGGCATGTACGCGCTGTTCCTCATCCTCAAGCCGATCTCGAAGCGTGCGATCACGGCGGTGCGGAAGCCCCTCGCGGTGGTGTTCGGCGGCTGGCTGACCCCGGCGCTCCTCGGCCTGGTGCAGATGGTGGCGCTGTTCTTCATCGTGCGCTTCGCCCTCGACCTGAACGTGGTGCACGTCGGCGGCACGATCGGGATCATGGTGCTGGCCTCGGCGACCTTCGCGGCGATCATCATGGCGCTCAACGTGCTGCTCGGATCGGTGGGGCAGTTCCTCGGCCTGGTGCTGATGCTCGTGCAGCTCGTCACCGCCGGTGGGACGTTCCCGTGGCAGACGCTGCCGGGGCCGTTGGCGGCGCTGCACTTCGCGCTGCCGATGACGTACTCGGTCGACGCGATCCGGCAGACGATGTACGGCGGGAACCTCGGCGCCGCGTGGTCGGACGCGGGCGTGCTGCTCTGCTGGCTGCTCGGGGCGCTCCTGGTGTCCTTCGTGGTCACGGCGCGGCAGACCCGCTCCCGCACGCTGCGCGACCTGCGCCCGAGCCTGATCGGGTAGCGGGCGCGGGGGCGCGGGCGCCGGGCGGCGCGGGCGCTCGGGCGCGCCGGGTGCCCGCGCGCACACTTCGTGAGCAGAAGAGGTCGGGTGGCATCAGGTCACCCGACCTCTTCTGCTCACGAAGTGCGTTCGCCGAGCGGCTGGTGCACCATCCCGCCGCCGAGGGTGCTCAGGTCGTCGGTCGGCAGGGCTGCTCGAGCGTCCGCATCGAGCACGGCGGACGCGTCGTCGAGGGGGTGGAACCCGATGCGCTCCCCGGCGGACAGATCAGCCGGCGACCCGGTGTTCCGCGACAGGGCCCAGACCACGTGGTGCCCGGGGTCGCGGAGTGCCACGGTCGCGAGGACCAGGCGTGTCAGGTCGTCGGGCGAGGTCCACATGAGCAGCCCCCGGGTCGTCGGCGGCAGCGCACCGAACGCGCCGATCCGCGCCGACACGATCGACATCTCGTACCGGTCGGCGAACAGGCTGCCGAGCAGTTCCATCGCGGCCTTCGTCACGCCGTAGTACGTGTCCGGACGGGGCAGCCGGTCGCCGGGCACGCTCCCCGGCTGGTCGAGGGGTTCGGGCACCAGCCCCACCGCGTGGATCGAGCTGGCCTGCACCACCCGGAGCACCCCGGCGGCGGCCGCCCGCTCGAGCACGTTCTTCGTGCCCGTCAGGTTCGCCGCGATCAGGTCGTCCCAGGCGGCCTCCGTCGGGATGCCCGCCAGGTGCACCACGGTGTCGACCCCGGCGAGCGCATCGTCCACCGCCGCCGCGTCGTTCACCGAACCGGGCACGAACCGTTCCCCGGCGACGATCGGATCGTGGGGTCGCTGTTCGTCGAGCAGCACGAGGTCGTGTCCCGCGGACCGCAGTCGAGGACGCAGGGCGCTCCCGATCCGGCCCGCGGCTCCGGTGATGAGCAACGTCGCCATGCCGCGGACGCTACCCCCGACGAGCGAGCAGCGACCTCAGCTGTCCGACCGCGCCGAACGCCGGGTGGTTCAGGTCGGACTTCGTCCACCGGACGACCGCCCAGCCGAGTCGTTCCATCTCGCGGTAGCGGCGGAGGTCACGGCCCCACTGCTCGGCGTCGGTCCGGTGGTGGTCACCCTCGTACTCGATGACGATGCGGTACTCCGGGTACGCCAGGTCGACGCGGCCGACGAACCGCCCGGCTTCGTCGAGCACGTCGACCTGCAGTTCGGGCTCGGGCAGCCCCGCGCGGACGATCGCCAGCCGTGCTCGGGTCTCCTGTGGCGACCCGGCCCCCACCCGCACGAGCTCGAGTGCCACGCGCAATCGTCGGACACCCGATCGCGCTCCGGCCAGGGCGACGGCGGCAGCGAGATCGTCGATCGTCGTCCCGCACCGTCGTTCCGTGACGATGGCGTCCCCGAGCACGACAAGCTGGTCGACCGAGAGCATCGCACCGCAGTCCACCCACAGCGCCGCGGGTGTGCTCGTCGGCATGCCCCACCGCTCCGTCACCCGGGCACGGTCCGGCGTGATGCGGTGCCCGACGACCCCGTGGCGTCGTGCTTGTGCGGTCGGCACGGGACTCGTGACGTGCACCGGTCCGTCGTCCGCGGCAGGGACCGGCAGCTGCCAGAGGACCGCCGCCGAGACGTGACTGATGAACTGCCCGGGAACCAGGACCGGCCGGAACGCCCGGATCCGGTGGACCGGGTCGGGCGGACGGTCACGTGCCCATCGGATCGACCGGGTCGGCCGGATCAGGTCACGCCGCCGGAGTCGTTGTCGGGAGACGCCCGCGCGGTCGGCGGCACCGACGTCGAACGCGCGCCCGCGCAGCGGTGTCGGAAGTGGTCGTGCTCGCATGACGACCACGTTCGCGCCCCGCGCCCACCGCCCGCGCGCCGAACGCGACTTCTGTGCACAACGCACCCCGGGCCTCCCGTGTGGAGGACCAGCCACGCGCGGATCGTGAGCAGAAGAGGTCGGGTCGCCGCCCCGCACCCGACCATTTCTGCTCACGAAGCGAACCGACCGCACACCCCCACCGCCGGCCCATGTCACGTCAACCGCTACGATCGACGCACGAGCCAACGGAGGTCGAAGCGCATCATGGGAGACGGCAAGCCCGCGACCATCTACGACGTCGCCGCACGCGCCGGGGTCTCGAAGTCCCTCGTCTCCCTCGTGCTGCAGCGCTCCCCCCGGGTCAGCGACCAGCGCCGGGCCGCCGTGCTCAAGGCGATCCAGGAGCTCGACTACCGCCCCTCCACCGCCGCGGTCTCCCTCGCCGGCACGCGCAGCCGCACCATCGGCGTGGTGCTCGACGACTTCCGCAACCAGTGGTTCGTGGACCTGCTCACCGGTCTGCGCGAGAGCCTGCAGGACCAGGGGCACCGGCTCGTGGTCGCCGACCGGTTCCTCAACACGGGGCTCGATGCGTCTCCGGTGGAGGGCTTCCTCTCCATGCGCGTCGAGGGCATCGTGATCGCCGGCGAGCCCACCACCGACCTCGCGATCCCCGCCTCGATGCCGCTCGTGATCGCCGGTGGCCGCGTGGCGATCCCCCGCGCGGACACCGTGGCGAACGACGACCACGCCGGTGGCGGCATCGCGGCGCAGCACCTGCTCGACCTCGGCCACACCCGACTCGGGTTCGTCGGTGCGAGCTCGGCGGCCTCGGCCGAACGCCAGTCCGGTTTCGAGCAGGCAGCGGCGACACGTGCGTCCGTCGTCACCACGGTGCTGCCCGGCGAACCCACCGAAGAGGCCGGTTCCCGCGCCCTCGGCATGCTCCTCGACGAGCACCCGGACGTCACCGCCGTCTTCGCCGCGAACGACGTGATGGCCCTCGGCGCCCTGTCCGAACTCGCCGAACGCGGGTTGCGCGTCCCCGAGGACGTCTCCGTCATCGGCTACGACGACACCCCGGTGGCCGCGATGCGGTACGTCGGCCTGACGAGCATCGACGACCGCAGTGTCGAGATCGGCCGCGGCGCCGGCGAGCGCCTGCTGGCCCGCATCGCCGATCCGCGGATCGCCGCCACGGAACTCCTCGTCGAACCCCGCCTGGTCGCGCGCCGCACCACCGCCGCACGCTGACGCGTCAGCACGGACCCCGGCCGGGAGGCCCGCCCCGCCTCCGCCCCGCCCGCTTCGTGAGCACGAATGGTCGGGTCCAGGACCCGTACCCGACCATTTCTGCTCACGAAGTCGCGCCGGGCAACTCCGCGTGCTGGACGACCCACGAGTGCATGACGATCGCGGCCGCCGCCGAGGCGTTGATGCTCCGCGTCGACCCGAACTGCGTGATCTCGAGGTGTGCGTCGGCACCGGCGACCGCCTGCTCGGTCAGCCCGGGGCCCTCCTGCCCGAACAGGAACACGCAGCGCTCCGGGATCGTCGCGGTCTCGATGCGCTCGGCACCCGTGGTGTTGTCGATCGCGACGACAGGACGCTGTTCCTCGGCCATCGCGGCGAGGAAGGCCTCGACGTCTGGGTGGTAGCGGACGTGCTGGTACCGGTCGGTGACCATCGCTCCGCGCTTGTTCCACCGGCGTCGTCCGATGATGTGCACGGTGCCGGCGAGGAAGGCGTTGGCGCTCCGCACGATCGACCCGATGTTCAGGTCGTGCTGCCAGTTCTCGATCGCCACGTCGAACGCGTGCCGTCGGGTGTCGAGCTCGGCGACGATCGCGTCCATCGACCAGTACCGGTAGCGGTCGAGCACGTTCCGGGAGTCCCCCGCGGCCAGCAGCTCCGGGTCGAGCCTCGGGTCGTCGGGCCAGGGTTCCGGGTGCGGCCCCACCCCGTTGGTCGTCAGCTCGTGCGACGGTTCGGGCGCAGTGGTCACCCGACCAGCGTACGGCGCATACAGCACCGGCCCGACGACGGCCGCGCCCGGCGGCGCCGCGGGCTCAGGCGGTGCCGGCCCCGTGGGCGATGCGCGACTCGATGCCGGCGATCAGGATGTCGAGGCCGAGCGCGAACCGGTCGTCGTAGGAGTGCTCACCGAGGATCTCGCCCACCAGCCGGTGCCGCTCGGGGCGGCCGGCCTCGGAGTCCCCGCGCCCGACCTGCACCCCGGCGTGCCCGACCACGAAGTCGTAGACGACGAAGAAGGTGTACATCGCCTCGGCCGGCGGCAGCCCGGCGTCCTGCAGGGCACCGACGACCTTCGCCACGACGGCGTCGGACTCGGTCGAGGCGAGCGGGGCGCGCTGGCTGTGCGACTCGAGCACGAGCGGGTGGGTGCGCATCAGGTCGCGGAACGTCGTGGCGAAGGTGCGGACGACGGCGTGCCACTCGTCCGGCCAGACGAAGGTGGCGGTGAACTCGTCGACGGTTCGGCGGACGAGTTCGGCGTGCAGGTCGTCCAGCCCGCCGATGGTCCGGTGCACGGTCATCGGGGCGACCCCGAGCCGTACACCCAGGGCTCGGAAGGACAGCCGGTCGAGGCCGTCCTCGTTCGCGATGGTCGTGGCGGCGTCGATCACCTGCTCGCGGGAGAGCACGTTCGGGCGGCCTCGGCGTCGTCGCGGCGTCACCTCGAGCTCCGTCTCCGACACCGGGGTGGGTCGGGGCGCGGCGGACGGGGTTCCGGGTTCGACGAGCACGAGGGGCCTCCTTGATTCGGTACGTGTCCCGAAAAGCGTAGGGCAAAAGCCGACCGCGGTTCGGTGTCTCGACCTTCTCGGGTCTCGGAGCAGCGCGCAAGAGCCGCCCCGGGCCTCCCGGCCCTTTCCGAGCCGGCCACGAGCCGGGCCTGAACCCCTGCGCAGTAGGGTGAGGGCCATGGCGACCCGAGACGACGTCGAGTGCTGGCTGACCGACATGGACGGCGTGCTCGTCCACGAGAACCAGGCGCTCCCGGGCGCGCCGGAACTCATCCAGCAGTGGCTCGACGACGGCACCGAGTTCCTCGTGCTGACGAACAACTCGATCTTCACGCCGCGCGACCTCAGCGCCCGACTGCGGGGCTCGGGCCTGCACGTGCCCGAGGAGCGGATCTGGACGAGTGCGCTCGCCACAGCCGACTTCTGCAAGTCGCAGATGCCCGGCGGCTCGGCGTTCGTGATCGGTGAGGCCGGCATGACGACCGCCCTGCACGAGGCCGGGTTCATCATGACCGAGACCGCTCCCGACTACGTCGTCGTCGGCGAGACCCGCAACTACTCGTTCGAGGCGATCACCAAGGCCGTCCGGCTCATCCGCGCCGGTGCCCGGTTCATCGTGACGAACCCCGACGCCACCGGCCCGAGCGCCGAGGGGGTCCTGCCGGCCACCGGTGCCATCGCGGCGATGATCGAGAAGGCAACCGGCAAGCAGCCCTACGTGGTGGGCAAGCCGAACCCGATGATGTTCCGCTCCGCGATGAACCGGATCGGTGCCCACTCCGAGAACACCGGCATGATCGGCGACCGCATGGACACCGACGTGCAGGCCGGCATCGAGGCCGGGCTGCACACCGTGCTCGTGATGACGGGGATCAGCGACCAGGCCGAGATCGACCGGTACCCGTTCCGCCCGAGCGAGGTCATCTCCGGCGTGCACGAGCTCGTGCGCACCGAGCCGTTCGAGGTCGAGCTCTAGCCGGTCGCACGCGACCGCGCGCGTCGGCGCGGCCGCTACCGCGCGTCGACCCCCGCACCGGACGCGACCGCGGCACCCGCCGCAGCCGGTTCGTGGGACGCGCCACGGGCCTCCAGAGCGAAGGCCGCCATCGGCGGCACCGTCCGCCACCGCTTCGCGAGCCGACGGGGTCGGTCGTCGTACCAGGCGATGACCCCGCCGGCCACGATGCCGAACGCGAGCACCCCGAACGAGAACAGCCCGATCAGGCCGAGCAGCGTCAGCTTGCCGAAGTCGCCCGTGTCCGCGGTCGCCGAGAACCCGATGGACCCGAAGTCCCAGAAGGCGTGCAGCAGCACCGGGGCGAGCAGCGAGCCGGTCAGCCGGCGCGCGACGTACAGCGTCGACCCGAACGACGCCGCGAACACGACCTGGATGAGCGTCGGCCCGATCCCGGCACCGGCGAGCGCGTTGAGCAGGTGCAGCAGCCCGAACAGCGCGCACGACACGGCCCACACCCCCATCTCCGGCAGGCGCCGTCGCAGCCCGACGAGCAGGGTCCCGCGGGCCATCAGCTCCTCGAAGACCCCGACGAACAGCACCCCGACGGCGAGCAGCAGGAAGTAGTGCGCGGGCAGCGCCGTCCAGTCGATCAGGGGCAGCCGGACGACGCACACCACGAGCACGAGGATCGGTGCGAGCATCGTCCACCGCAGCCGCGTCCGGACCGGGTCGACCGTGGCGATCCGCCACCAGCCGAGCGCCGTGACGAACAGGGCGAGTGCCACGACGGCGATGCCCTCGGGGATGACCAGGGCGTGCACGACGCTGTCGACCGTCTGCGCGAGGGTCGCGTAGTCGTCACTCGGCCGAGACCGCCAGGCGCTGATCGCCGCGAAGACCACGATCGGCGCGAGCCCGAGCAGCAGCGACGGGGGCACCGGCCAGCGACGGCGGCGGGCTCGGACGGGGGCGGTGGTGGTCATCTGCTGGTTGTACCAGGCGGGTCGTACGATTGGCGGTATGCGCCTGCCCTCCCTGTCCACCATGGCAGAGGACTACGTCAAGCTCATCTGGAAGGCCAGCGAGCGCGGCGGGCCCGGCCTGGCGACGCGGGACATCGCGGCGTCGCTGAAGGTGTCGGCGTCGACGGTGTCGGGCAACCTCAAGAAGCTCGACCGCGACGGCCTGATCGAGCACACCCCGTACTACGGCGTCGTGCTCACCCCGCTCGGGCAGCAGGTCGCGGTGGCGATGGTCCGGCGGCACCGGCTGATCGAGACGTTCCTGGTGGAGCGGCTCGGCTACTCGTGGGACGAGGTCCACACCGAGGCCGAGGCCCTGGAGCACGCCGTGTCCGAGCAGTTCCTCGACCGGGTCGACGCCGACCTCGGCCACCCGACGCACGACCCCCACGGCGACCCGATCCCCGGGGCGGACGGCATCGTGCCGGACTCCCCCGGCACCCTGCTCGGCGCGATCGAGCCGGGAGCGTGCGGCACCGTCGACCGGGTCTCGGACGACGACCCCTCACTGCTGCGGTACTTCGACGAGCTCGGGGTGGGGCTGGGCACGCACCTGCGGGTCGAGCGGGTGCGGGACTACGCCGGCGTCATCGCGGTGTCGCGGCGGGCGACCGACGGCTCAGAGTCCCTCGTCGACCTGCCGGCCGCCGCCGCGTCCTCCATCTGGCTCGCACCCGACGGCGACTGACCGCACGGCGTGCGCGGGCGGGTCAGTCGGGTGGTCTGCCGGTCACGACACCCCGCTCACTTCCGCCGACCGGTCACCTTCTGTCGCCCGGCAGCCCCGCAACCGACAGTTCGCGACCACTCGGCACCCAACGCACGGGGCGTCGCGACCGCACCGCGGCCCGCGAACCCGCGTGGCGACGGACGGGAGGCCCGGCGCGCGACCGCCACGCGCCTCCCGTCCGACGCCCCCACCGGTCACGACACCCCGCTCACGTCCGCCGAGCGGTCACCACCTGTCGCCCGGCAGCCCCGCAACCGACCGTTCGCGACCACTCGGCACCCCGCCCACGGGGTGTCGTGACCGCGCGACGCGCCCACCCCACCACCGTGACAGCGACGGTTCGCGACCGCCCCGCGCTCCCGGCCGGGAGCGCCCGCCTGCCCTAGCCCTTGACGGAGCGCGTCCGGCCGAGGGCGACCTCGCGCCGAGCCCGTTCGAGCGCGTACTCGGACGCGACGCCGGGGTCGTGCAGCAGCCGTTCGGTCTCGTGCACGTGCTCCCGGACGGCGTCGGTCGCCCGGTCCGCGGCCGCGGCGAGGACCGGTCCGACGGTGTCCTCGCCGAGTCCCACCAGGGCACGCGACAGGCTGAGCCGACGCTCGCGGTCACCGATGCCGAGCTGCACGGCGAGGGTCCGCGCGAGCGACGCCCGCTCGTCGTCCGGCACCAGTGCGACGGCCGTGCGCCAGGCGGCGCGGAGCACCTCGTCGTCGTGGTCCTCGAGCAGCGGGCGCACCGCGGGCCACGCGTCCGGGTCGCCGATCTTCGACAGGGTGTGGAGCGCCTGGCTGCGGGCCTGGGGCTCGGGGCGCTCGAGCTCGGGCAGGACGCGGGCGACGACGTCGTCGGCGGGGTGCCGGGTGAGCGCCCACGTCAGCATGTCGCGGACGAAGAAGTCCGGCTCGACGGCGCACTGCGCGACGAGCACCTCGAGGTCCGCGGGGTCCGGGGTGGTCCCCGCGGCCATCACCGCCTGCAGCCGGGCGGAGGATCGCGGGTCGGCGAGGGCATCGGTGAGCGTGGTCATCCGTCCATCGAAGCCCCTCGCGCCGGGGCCGTGTCAAGCATCGGGGCATAGCGTCGGGAGACGTGCGGTTCGCTCCCACCGCACCTCCGACCACGAAAGGACCTCCGCATGCCCCGCATCGGTACCAGTGACCTGCACGTGTTCCCCCTCGCCCTCGGCGGCAACGTCTTCGGGTGGACGGCGGACGAGTCGACCTCGCACCAGGTCCTCGACGCCTACACCGCAGCCGGTGGCGACTTCATCGACACCGCGGACGTCTACTCGGCCTGGGCGCCGGGCAACTCGGGCGGCGAGTCCGAGCGGGTCATCGGTTCGTGGCTGCGCGCCTCGGGCAAGCGGGACGACGTCGTCATCGCCACGAAGGGCTCGCAGCACCCGGAGTTCCAGGGCCTCGCCGCGGACACCGTCGCCGCCGCTGCCCGCGCGAGCCTCGAGCGCCTCGGCACCGACCGGATCGACCTGTACTACGCGCACTTCGACGACCAGTCGACCCCGCTCGAGGAGACCGTCCGCGCCTTCGACCAGCTCGTGCAGGACGGCCTGGTCCGCTACACCGCGATCTCGAACTACTCGAAGGACCGCGCCGCGGAGTGGATCCGCATCGCGACGGAGAACGGCCTCGCCCAGCCCGTCGCCATCCAGCCGCACTACAACCTGGTCACCCGCCAGCCGTACGAGGCGGAGATCGCACCGCTCGCGCACGAGCACGGGCTCGGCGTCGTGCCGTACTTCTCGCTCGCCGCGGGCTTCCTGACCGGCAAGTACCGCTCGAAGGACGACTTCGCCGGCAAGGACCGCGAGGGCCAGGTGTCCGGCTACTTCACCGACGAGGGGCTCGCCGTCGTGGACGCGCTGTCCTCGATCGCGGATGCCCACGGTTCCGAGATCGCCACCGTCGCACTCGCCTGGCTGCAGGCGCAGCCCGACGTCGTCGCGCCGATCGCGAGCGCCCGGAACACCGAGCAGCTGCCGGCGCTGCTGGCCTCGGCGGAGCTCGAGCTCACCGCCGACGAGCTGCAGACCCTGTCCGATGTGTCGGCGAAGGTGCCCGCGAGCGCCTGACGCCGGCGCATCTCAGCCGATGCGCGTACATGTTCCGACATCCCACTCGTCGTTCGACGGGTGGGATGTCGTTCGTTGCGCACGCAGTCGCTGCGTGTGCATGTTCCGACAGACCACCAGTCGATCACGGGGTGGATCGTCGCAGAACGCGTGCGACCCGCGCCGACAGACCCGCCTACGCCCCCGGCGCCAACGACCCGGTCAGCGGCTGCCCCGACGAGCGCGTCACGAAGCACGCGATGAACCGGTCACCCTGGTCCCACGTCGCCTGGTCCGGCGCGTAGGAGCCCTGCACCTGCACGTCCCCCACGGCAGCGGCGGCCGAGGCGTTCAGCGCCGTGTCGGACTGGCACTGGTCGGCCGCCTGGGTCGCCAGGGCCTCGGCACCGGGGTAGGTGTCACCTTCGACGGCGAGGCGTGCGGTCAGCTGCCCGATGTGCGGCGTCGCACAGTCCACCACCGTGAAGGTCTGCGACCACGCGTTCGTGAACGGCGACAGGCACTCCCCGCCGGCCAGGTCGGTCCACGGGTGCTCGCCGGGCAGGGCCGGGGTCGTGGCGAACTGCAGCGTGGCGGCCGGTGCTGCCGCGTCACCCGGCTGCGAGGCCGACGCCGACGGCGCAGCGCTCGGTGTCGCCGGCGCCGACGAGGCAGCCACCGGCGACTTCGTCGGCACGGCCTGGTCGGCGATGTTGTTCCCGAGGATCCACTTCGACAGCAGGAACACCAGCACGATGAGCACGAGGATCAGCGCGATCGACCCGTAGATCAGCAGCTGCTTGCCGCGCTTGCCCTCGTTCCGCAGCCGCGCGAAGCCCTCGTTGATGAAGTTGTCGCGATCGCCGGGCTGCCGGTCCGGACCGCCGGCCGGCCGCCCAGCAGCAGCAGCGGGCGCGGGGACACCAGCAGGAGCGGCAGCAGCCGCTGGCACGGCAGCCGCCGGCATCATCCGCGTCCCGGTGTCCTCCGGGTCGTAGCCGGTCCCGCCGAGCTGCCCGACGGCCTCGGTGCCGAACAGGTCCTTGATGGCACTCGTGTCACTGGTCTCGCGGCCGTCCCACTCGGACTGGTCCAGGTCGTCCGGCGCCGCAGCGGGAAGGGACTCCGGCTGCGGACCGGTGTCGTTCCCACGCAGGCCGAGCACGGCGTCGAGGTCCTGCCCCACCGACGGCGGCAGGTGCGCCGGGTACTCCTGGGCACCCGCAGCGGGCTCCACGAGCGGCGTTGCGGCGGTCGGCGGCACGGTCGCGTCGGGCTCGGACCACCAGGGCGTCCCGGCCGCCGGCATCGCGGTGGTCGGGGCATCGGCCTGGAGGCCCTCGGTCGCGTCCGGCACGTCGTCTCCGGCGGGCTCACGGGGCACGTCCACGGCCTCGGTCGCCTCCGACGGAGCGGCACCAGCGGCAGCAGCAGCGGCGCCAGCAGCCGGGACCGCCGGGGGCACCACCGGCGGCACGGGGACCGCCGGTGGCACCGGGTAGGTCCGCGGTGCCTGCGGCAGCCCGGAGGCCGGGGTGTCGACCTCGCCGGCGACGACCTCGTCCTCGTCGTCCAACTCGTCGGCGAGCGACCAGGACCCGGCGGACAGCGCGGTGGTGTCGAACGAGTCGGTGGTCAGCGTCGCCGGGACCTCGCCGGGCTCGTCGTCACCGAGCGCCCAGTCGAACGGCCGGTCGTGCCCGCCCGTCTGCGTGGGGACCGGCCCGGTGCTGGTGATGCGCAGCAGGTCGGTGAAGGTCGGCGGTTCCTCGGTCGGCGGCAGCACGTTCTCGACGCCGAGGGGCTGCGGCGCAGCGGGAATAGCAGCAGCGGGCGCCACGGACTCCGGGTGGTTGCCGGTCGCGCGGCCGAGCCAGTCGACGTCGGCGCGGCCCTCGCCGAACGGGTCGACGCGGCGACGCTCGTCCTCGATGGCCTTCGACGCGGCAGCTCGTTCGTCGCGGTGGGTCTGCGCCGTCGGCAGCACGATCGACGACGGGTGCGGCGCGGTGGAGTCCGGCGCGACGTCGGCGGCGGCCGGGATCCGGTCGTGCAGTGTGGAGCGCTCGTGCTCGACGACGGCGTCGGGGTTCTCGGAGGGTGCGAGCAGCTCGGGCGGCATCGAGATGGCCTGGGTCGCGCCGTCGTCGAGCGCCGGAGCGGAAGCGGCAGGAGCCGGCGCAGCAGGAGCAGGAGCAGGAGCAGGAGCAGCAGCCTCGGCGCCCTCCGCCTCCCCCTCGGCCACGAACGGCTCCGGCAGCGGCGCGCCCGTCTCACGGGCGGTTCGCTCGGCCTCGCGGCGCTCCCGCCGCGACGGCCAGTCCTCCTCGCCGCGCGGAGCCCCGAAGATGTCCGCAGCGCTGCGGAGACCGTGGAACGGAGCGTCCGATCCGGACGCACGCCGAGCCTCCAGGCCGTCGTCCCCGTCTGCCGGGCCGGCGGTGCCGTCGGGTTCGCGTGCGTCGTCCGGACGCTCCTCGGTCACGCGGTCAGCCCCAGATCAGCCAACCCGATGGCCGCGAAGTACGGGTAGCCAGCCGCCTCGATCGTCTCCTTGGCACCGGTGTCCCGGTCGACGACGACCGCGACGGCGGCGATGATCGCGCCCTCGCGCTCGAGCGCCTCGGCCGCCTTGAGCGGCGAGCCGCCGGTGGTGGAGGTGTCCTCGAGCACGACGACGCGCTTGCCCTTGAGGTCCGGTCCCTCGACCTGCTTGCCGCGGCCGTGGTCCTTCGGCTCCTTGCGGACGACGAAGGCGTCGTAGGTCAGGCCCTGGGCGGCGGCCTGGTGCAGGACGGCGCTGGCGATGGGGTCGGCGCCCATGGTCAGGCCACCGACGGCGGAGACGTCCGGCACCTGCTGCACGAGCTCGGTCATGACCTGGCCGATCAGCGGCGCGACGCGGTGGTCCAGGCTGACCTTCCGCAGGTCGATGTAGTACGTCGCCTTCTTCCCGCTGGTCAGGGTGAAGTCGCCGTGGAACACCGCTTCGGAGGAGATGTACTGGATCAACTGTTCGCGCGCGTCGGTCACAGCGCACAAGGGTAGTCGGTCGGGCCCGCAACGCGCTCCCCCAGCCTGTGGGTCTGTGCGTACCGGCACCGAGGCGGCCTCGGTACGCTCCGGGGCATGTCCCGAGCACCGCGTCGCCCCGCCGTGGAGCCGGCTCCGTCCGGCGGCCGCCGGACCGGTGGGGTGGCCGTCACGATCGGACGGGAGGCCCTGGGCGGCCTGGTCGCGCTGGCCCTGGCCGTCATCGCCCTGCGCCACGTCGTCGCGACGGAACGGGTGGCGTTGCTCTGGTACGACGGTGACTCGGTGCTGCTGCCGCTCGTCGAGCGCTCGCTGCAGGCCGGCCAGCCGTTCGAGTGGGCGATGTCGCCCGCACTGTTCTTCTTCCCCGAGCTGCCCGTGTACCTGTTCTGCTCGCTGGTGACCGGGACCCCGCAGCAGGCCCTGGCGCTGAACGGGGTGCTCGTGCTCCTCGCGGTCTACGCGCTGGTGCGTGCCGCTGCGAACGAACTGATGCCGTCCGCTGGGCGCCCCGCCCGGATCGCGGTGTCGGCGGGGGCTCTCGGCCTGGTCACGCTGCTCGTGCTGACCGAGTCGTCGGCGACCGCGACCTCGCTCGAGCTGGCGTCCCTGCTGCTCACGACGACCTACTACTACGGCGCCGTGCTGGCGGTGCTCGGCACCGCGGTGCTGGTGCTGCGGGCGGTGCGCCTCGGCCGGGCGTCGGTGCCCCTGCTCGTGGTGCTCGGACTCGTCGCCGCGTGCACGACCGCGTCGAACCCGCTGTACGTGCCGTGGTCCGCCGCTCCCGTCGTCGTCACCCTCGGGCTCCTGGTGCTGGCACGGCGGGTGCCGTGGCGCCCCGCTGCGCTGCTCGCCGGTGCCGTCACGGTCGGATCGGTCGTCGGGTACCTCGTGCGGATCCCGCTCCGGCCGTTCGTCTCCCTCGACCCGGCGACGTACGTGCAGCCGTCGCGGGCCGGCGAGACCCTGCGGTTCTTCGCGGCGCTGACCGACGACCGGGCGGGCACGGCACCGGGCGACCTCGGGCTCCTGCTGCTGTTCGCCGGGGTGCTCGTCACCGTCGGCGGCACGGTCTGGGCCTGGCGGGTCCGCACCGCACGCACCGTGCTGGTCGCGACGGTGCTGCCGCTGGTGACCGTCGTCGCCGTGTCCGTCGGCGTCGTCGTCGCCGGGTCCGAGACCCCGCGCTACCTGCAGCCGATCGTGACGGCACCGCTGCTCGCGATCGTCGCCGTGGCCGAACTCACCCGCACCGCGGTCCGCCGTACCCGCGTGCACCGCCCGCACCGCGGGGTCCGGGCGGGGGTGGCGGTCGCGATGGCCGCCGTCCTCGCGACCGGGATCGCCGTGGCCCCCGGCACCGCCCACGCCGTGTCGACCGCGCGGTACCCGGCGGCCGCGTGCCTGGACCGCTGGGCCGACGGACGCCAGGTCACCGGCGTCGGGCAGTTCTGGACGGTCCGGCCCCTCGCCACCTACGCGGCGGCGAACGTCGGGCTGCTGCAGGTCCGCGACACCTTCGAGACGTACCCGTGGCTCGTCGACCTCGGCGCCTACCGCGACGCCGACCCGAGCTTCGTGGTGGTCGGCTCGCACGACCTCTGGACCACCGCGGTCGAGGACTCCCTCGGCCCCCCGGCGACGATCACCCACTGCACCGGGTTCGACGTCTACGACTACGCCGGCACCCCCGGGCAGGCGATCCTGCGGCGCGACGTCGTCGGGAGCGCCGACGTCATCCGGCGTGACCGCGGCTTCTGATCCACTGCTGAAGTTGTCCACAGCGGCGCGTTGCCGTCCGATGCTCGCTGTACGGATGTATAGGCTCGTGCTCGATGTCTCGTCCCACCAGCCCCCGCGCCCACCGTGTCCCCGTGCGCCTGCGCCTCGCCGTCACCGGTCTGGCACTCGCGGGCCTCGTCGGCACGGTCATCGCCGACGCTCCGGCCGCCCAGGCGGTGACCTACCCCACGTGGGACGAAGTGAAGTCCGCCCGCGGCAAGGAATCCGCGAAGCAGGGCCAGATCACCGAGATCCGGGGCATCATCAGCGAACTCGACGCCAAGGTCGAGGCTGCCGAGGCGAAGGCGCAGAAGCTCGGCGACGTGTTCTACAAGGCACAGCGCAAGGCCCAGACCGCGGCCGAGAAGGAGCAGCAGCTCCGCGCCGACGCGAAGGACCACGCGAAGGTCGCCGACCAGAGCGCCGCGCAGGCCGGGCAGTTCGCCGCGCAGATGTCCCGCTCCGGTGGTGCCGACGTCACGACCTCGGTGATCACCCAGGGCGAAGACGCCAGTGACCTGCTGTACAACCTCGGTGCGCTGAGCAAGCTCTCCGAGCAGGCCGAGCGTGTGCAGGCCGCCGCGAGCGCCGACGCCGCCGTCGCCAGCTCGCTCGAGGCACAGGCCGACCGCGCCGCCGAAGCGCTGGGCGACCTCGCTGCCGAAGCCGAAGACCGCATGCAGGAAGCCCAGGCGGCGTCCGACGCCGTGCAGGCCGCCTACGACGAGCAGCAGTCGAACAAGGCCCGACTCGACGCCCAGCTCGCGACCCTGACCTCCGGCCGCGTCCGGACCGAAGCCGAGTTCGCCAAGGGTGAGCGCGTCCGCAAGGCGGCGGAGGAGAAGGCCGCACGCGAAGCCGCAGAGCGCGCAGCCGCCGCGCAGCGAGCAGCCGCCGCACAGGCCGCCGCGAACTCCGGCGGGGGCGCTCCGTCAGGCGGCGGCTCGACCGGCAGCAGCGGCTCGGGTGGCGGCGGTTCCGTCGGCGCGGGCTCCGGGACCGGCTGGGTCCGCCCGGCCAGCGGCTACGTCATCAGCCCCTACGGGTACCGCGTCCACCCGATCACCGGCGTCGTCACCATGCACGAGGGCACCGACCTGGCGAGCGGCTGCTACACGCCCATCGTCGCGGCCTCGGCCGGCACCGTCGACTACGTCGGCTGGTACGGCGGCTACGGCAACTACGTCCGCATCAACCACGGCGGCGGCGTGCAGACCGCGTACGGCCACATCGTCGACGGCGGCTTCCGGGTCGCCACCGGCCAGCAGGTCTCCGCGGGGCAGCTCATCGCGCTCGTCGGCTCCACCGGGGCGTCGACCGGCTGCCACAGCCACGTCGAGGTGCACATCAACGGCGCCACCACCGACCCGGTGCCCTTCATGGGCGCTCGCGGGGTCGCCTTCTAGCCGATCGACCCCGGTTCCGGCTCGTCGATCCCGTCGTCGCCGGCGTTCCACAGCGCCCGGTACCAGGCGGTGCGCTCCGGGTCGTCCGGCAGCCCGTACGCCCGGTGGAACAGCGGCTCCCACCCGGGTCCGTAGTTCCACTCGAGCGCCATCGTCGCCACCGCGATGTCGGCCCAACGGTCCGCGACCCCCATCGCGTCCAGGTCGACGTGCCCGCTCCACCGCCGGTCCGCACCGATGAGCGTGTTCGGCGTGCACGGGTCACCGTGACAGACGACGATCCGGTCACTCGTCGGCTCCGGACCGAGACCGCCCGGGCCGCGGACGGCGTCGGCGTCGGCGGCAGCCCGGCGCGCACGATCGAGCCGGTCCGCGGTCGCCCACGTGAACGGGCAGTCGTCGACGGGCAACGTGTCGTGCAGCGCGCGCAGGCCCTCCCCCACCGCGACCACCGCGGTCCGGGGTTCGTCGTGCCAGCGCGGGTCGACGGCGCTCCACCCGTGCACGGCACGGGTGTGCAGCCAGACGCCGTCGTCGTCCGAGCCGTGGCCGATGACCTCCGGCACCCGGGCGTACCGGGACGCCCACGTCAGCCGCGCGGCCTCGCCACTGATCCACGAACCGTAGGCGCGCGGCAGCACCTTCACGAACTCGTCGGCGTGCGCGTCCGGTCCGATCCGGAACGTCGTCCCGCCGATCTGGTTGTGCCAGACGAGCGCGACCTCACGCCCTCGGGCGACGTCGGTGACCACGCGCGGCACCGGGACGGTCTCACCCGGCCGGGGCAGTCCACCGATCGAGCGCACCACGGCGACGCTCAGTGCACGCGGTCCGGGCGGGAGGACCCCGACCCACCACGGGCGATCTCGAGCAGCACGGGCAGGCGCTCACCGAGCAGGGCGTCCAGGTCGGCGACGACGGCCTCGACCCGTTCGGCGATCTCCCGCGGCGCGGCACCCCGGCGCGGACGGACCCGCACCCGGATCGCCCGACCACCACGGACGCGGTAGACGTCGACGGCGAGCGAGCCGACCTGGGGCATGTCGCCGATGGCCGAGGAGAGCGCGTGCTGCACGGCCGTGGACTCGATGCGCACCGAGCCGGCGACGCCGTCGGCCGAACCGTCGCTGTCCACGACGGTGCTCTCGCGGCCACCGCCGAGCGTCGTCAGCACCACGAGTGCGAGCACACCGAGCACGACGCCACCGCCGAGGACGCAGGTCCACGCGAACACCGAGTCGTCACGCGACGCCCCGGTGCCGAGTCCGGCGAGGGCATCGCCGACCGTGCGCCACCACGATGCGACGAGGGGCAACCCCTGGGCGGTCTGCACCAGGATCGCGGCGACCCCGGCGACGAGCAGGACGAGCCCGAGCACGACGAGCGCCGCGCGGCCGAGCGCGCGGTTCGTGGCGTTCATCCGTCCACCCGCCCGGTCGGCTGCACCCGGACCCGCGCGGCCAGCGTCGGGTGCGCGTCGATCGCGGCGAACTCCCGCTCGACGGCCTCGGTCGCGGCGACCGCGGGGACGTCCACCCCGGCTGCGGGACGGAGCACGACGTCGACCGTGCGGCGGCCGACGGTGCCCACGGCGGCGTCGGCGCCCAGACGGGTCGCGGATCGGGCGGCGCGGGCCGCAGCAGAGGCCAGGACCTCGTCGTCGACGACGACTGCGAGCCGGTCGGACGACATCACGTGCCGCGGACGGCGCTGGGGCAGGATCCCCTGCAGCAGGAGCACGAGGCCGATCAGGGCCACGACGGCGGCGATGCCGATCACGATGGTGGTGTCGAGGCCGTCCGGCGCGGCGAGCGCGGCGTCGACCACGGCACGGGGGTCGACGCCCAGGACGTTCTGGTCGAGCAGGACGAGTGCGCCGGCGAAGACCGCGGCGGCGGCGAGCACCAGGGCGATGAGCATCGCGACGACGACGGCGCCGGAGCGGGAGACGTGGGTCTCGCGGCGCAGCAGGCGGCGGTAGGTGGCGTGGTGGTCGTCGTGCGAGGGGCCGGCGGGGACGACCGGATCGGTGCTCCCGACGGCTGTCGCGGCGGTCACCGGACCCTCCGCGGGGTGTCCACGACCGACGAGGCGAAGGTCACGGTCACGCGGGCGACCTGTCGGCCGGTGATGGTGCGGAAGCGCTCGGCGATCGTGCCGCGAGCCCGGTGCGCCGTGGCGACGACGGGTTCGTCGGGGAGTGCGTGCGAGCCCAGCACCGGCAGGGCGAGCGGGGCGGTGATCTCGACCGCCAGCGCGCCGCGACCGTCGTCGGCGACCCGGGCACGGACCTCCCGGAAGGCCACGCGCAGCGCTTCGGCGGCGACCGCCTGGGCGGTGTGCACCAGCGCCGACGTGCCGATGCGGTCGGAGCCGCGGAGCCGGACGCCGCTGTCGCCGGTCGTGGCGACGGCGGCGTCGCTCACGACGAGCTCCGGCGTCCGCGCAGCACGTCGAGCAGGCGGCGGAAGTCGACGTCGCCCGTGACGATGCGGGCGACCAGTGCACCGACCGCCATGCAGACGGCGACGACGACGAACGCCCAGAACCCGAGCGTCACGGCGACGATCGCGAGCAGGGCGCCGGTGCCCATCCCGACGACGGTGGCGTTCACCGGACTCGACCGTCCCGGGTGTCGAGCTCGTCCGCGACGCCGTTGAGCGCCGGGATGTTCACGTCGTTGATGGCGATGTTGACCTCGGTGACCTCGAGGCCGACGAGTTCGGTGACGGCGTTCGTGACGGCGGCACGGACCGCGGAGGCGACCTCCATCATCGGCGTCGGGTAGTCGACGACGATGGTCAGGTCGACGGCGACCTGGGTCTCACCGACCTCGACGCGGACGCCCTGGCCGAGCGCGCTCGAGCCGATGGCGTCGCGGATGGCGCCGAACGCCCGCGAGGCGTTGCCGCCGAGCGCGAAGACGCCGGGGACGTCGCGGGCGGCGATGCCCGCGACCTTCGCGACGACCGTGTCGTCGATGATGGTCCTGCCCTTGGCGGTGACCTGCGTCGTGGTGGTGCCGGCGGGCTGGGCGCTCCCGGCCCCGGTGCCGAGCGTGGCTCCGGTCGTGGTCCCGGTCGGGGTCCCGTCGACGCGGTTGGTCGTCGATGCCATTGCTGCCTCCGTGCGGTCGATTGCTGGCCTCCAGCGAACACCATCGTGCCGTACGCCGCACAGACGGCGCACGTCGCGCCCGCCGCACAGACGGCGCACGTGCCGACCTCGTCGTCAGTCAGCACCGGTAGGTTCTTGTTCCATGCGCGTGGCGACCTGGAACGTGAACTCCGTCCGCACCCGAGTGGGTCGGATCGTCGACTGGCTGGTGCGTGAGGACGTCGACGTCCTCGGCATGCAGGAGATCAAGTGCAAGCCGGAGCAGTTCCCGGTCGAGCAGTTCGAGGCCGCGGGGTACCACGTCGAGGCGCACGGCCTGAACCAGTGGAACGGCGTCGCGTTCGCCAGCCGGCTGCCGATGGACGACATCACCCGCGACTTCCCCGGCCAGCCCGGGTTCCTGAAGGGCCACGAGGGGCCGGACCTGCCGGTCGAGGCCCGCGCGATCGGCGTCACGGTCGACGGTGTGCGGCTCTGGAGCCTCTACGTCCCGAACGGCCGCGAGCTCGGCGACCCGCACTACACGTACAAGCTCGACTGGCTCGCCCAGCTGGCCGACCGCACCTCGGAGTGGATCGAGGCGTCGCCGGAGACCCCGCTCGCGCTGATGGGCGACTGGAACGTCGCACCGCTCGACCAGGACGTATGGGACATGCGGGTCTTCGAGGGGTCCACCCACGTCAGCGAGCCCGAGCGCGCCGCGTTCCGCGAGTTCGAGGCGCGGGGCCTGCAGGACGTCGTCCGCCCGATCGTGCCCGACGGCTACACCTACTGGGACTACAAGCAGCTGCGGTTCCCGCGCAACGAGGGCATGCGCATCGACTTCGTCCTCGGTTCGCAGGCCTTCGCCGACGTCGTCACCGACGCCTCGATCCACCGGAACGAGCGCAAGGGCGACGCCCCGAGCGACCACGTCCCCGTGGTGGTCGACCTCGACCTGGACACGTCGCTCGACGACGACCGCCCGATGATCTTCTGACCGGAGTCGGGTCACCGGCCCCGTCCGGCCCGGCCCGGCCCGGGATCGGCGCACGTCCGACTCTGTTACGCCCGGCGTCCGCCGTGATTGAGCCGTCCGTCACGCCGACGTAGGTTTCCTGCACCGAACCCCTTCGAGAGCAGGTGAAGCCATGTCCCGCACGACGATCCTTCCCATCCAGCGCCTCATGGCGACCGCGGCCCCCGGTGCATGGCGCGACGGCATCGTCGTCGAGACCCGCGCAGCCGACGCCGTGGTGCTGTTCCTCGACGGGAGCATCACGCAGCTGCGGGTGGCGGACGCCGACGGCGTCCTGTCGGTCGGCGAGCCGGTCGCCCACCACCCGGTCGCAGAGATCCTCAGCGCCGGCGGTCGACAGACCACCGCACGCGTCGCGTAGCGCGCACGCGTCGCGGAGCGCGCACGGAGCGGGTCAGGCCGCCATCGAGTCGAGCATCGCCTGGCACTTCGACACCATCTCGTCGCAGGCCATGGCGCAGTAGCGGCACGACTCGTCCATGTCCTGGTGCTGACGGCACTCGGCGGCACACGCGGTGCCCATCGCGACGACGGCCATGAGCATCGCCTGCATCGCGGCGGTGTCCATCCCCATCGGACGCATCATCATCCGCATGCCGGTGTCGGCGAGCATCGCGGTGTTCGAGCACATCGCGGCGCAGGTGGCCATCTCGCCGCCCATCCGCATGTCGGCCGCGGAGCACATCGTCGCCGCCATCGACGCGGCGTTCATCGCCATCATCGTGTCCTGCATCATGTCCATGTCCATCTCCATGGGCATGTCCGTCATCGACATGTCCTTCATCATCGCCATCGTGTCCATCGCCGGTCTCCTCGTCGTGGTCATCGGTCACGAGGCGGTCCGCCCCGTGTGCCCGCCAGGGTACGCGCGTGCCGTCCGCGCTTCGTGAGCAGGAACGGTCGAGTCTGCGACCGCCACCCGACCTTTTCTGCTCACCATCCGCGGTGGTCGCCACCACAGCCGGACGGGAGGCCCGGTGCACCCCCGCCACGGGCTTCCCGTCCGCCATGTCGCGCGACCACGGCGCGGAAGACGCCGGCGTGTCCGCAGGACGCCCGCAAGAGCGCGAGACGCCGCCGAATGCGGCGGCGTCTCGGCGACATCGAGGCGTCTCGACAACACGACGGCGTCTTCCGGGCGGCCACACGCCGGCGTCGCGCGTCCAGGGCGCGCTATGGGTGCAGCAGGGCGGCGATCGCGACGAGCACGGGCACCGAGCCGAGCGTCGAGATGAGCACGACGTCGCGCGCCACCGGGACCGCTGCCCCGTACCGCTGCGCGTAGTTGAAGACGTTCTGCGCCGCCGGCAGGGCGCCGAGGGTGGTGAGCACGAAGACCTCCTGGTCGCCGAGCCCGAACACGAACCGGGCGAACACGAACGCCACGGCCGGCATCACCACGAGCTTGATCGACGACGCCACGATGACGTCGGTCCGGATGGCCGGGTCCCGCAGCGGGGTCGCACCGTGCAGGCTCATCCCGAACGACAGCAGCACGACGGGCACCGCGGCCGCGCCGACGAGCGAGAACGGCTCGAGCACCGGGTCGGGCAGCGTGATCCCGGTCGCCGAGCACACGAGCCCGACGAGCGAGGCGATGATGATCGGGTTCCGGAGCGGCCCCGCGATCCGTCGTCCCCATCCGCCGCCACCCGCGGTCGCCGCGTCGAGGATCGTCAGCGCGATCGGGGCCATCACGACGAGCTGCAGCAGGATCACCGGGACGACCGCGGTCGCCTGGCCGAGCACGTACACGGCCACCGGCAGCCCGATGTTGTTCGCGTTCACGTAGCTCGACGCCAGGGCGCCGACGGTGGTCGTGGTGACGGGGCGGCGCAGCACGAAGCGGAACACGGCGGCGGCACCGAGGGCGACCACGGCGGCGCTCAGCAACGAGACCCAGAGCATCGAGGACAGCAGCGACGCGATGTCGGCGGTCGCGATGGTGTGGAACAGCAGGCACGGCATCAGCACGAAGAAGGCGAGCCGGCTCATCACGAACTGCGCGTGCGGGCCCAGCAGGCCGATACGTCCGACGACGTACCCACCGGCGATGATCGCGCCGATGATCGCGAAGCCGGTCAACACGCCACCCATCCCGTCCATCCTGGCACCTGCCGGCGGTGATGTGACGTCACTCAGGTCGGAAATGCGTACGCATCGAATACCGTTGAGCGCATCATGACCTCGACGAACGCCGACACCCTCACCCGGTCCACCGACTCCAGCCAGCCGCTCGTGCCGCTGCTCGAGGAGCGCTGGAGCCCCCGCTCCTACGACGAGACCGCGACGATCTCGGACGACCAGCTGGACGCCGTCCTCGAGGCCGCTCGCTGGGCACCCTCGGCCATGAACTTCCAGCCCCGCCGCTTCATCGCCGGCCGCCGCGGCACCGAGACGTTCCGGAAGATCAACGAGAACCTGCTCGGCTTCAACGCCGCCTGGGCCTTCCGCGCCAGCGCCCTCGTCGTCGGCGTGCTCGAGACCGTGACCGCTGACGGCGAGGAGCGCCCCTTCGCGCAGTACGACCTCGGCCAGTCGCTCGCCGCGCTGACCGTGCAGGCGCACGCCGAGGGCCTGCACGTGCACCAGATGGCGGGCATCGACGCCGCCGGGCTCCGTGCCGCGTTCGACCTGCCCGAGCGCTTCCTGCCGTACACGGTCACGGCCGTCGGCACCGTCGCGCACCCGTTGCAGCTCGACGACAAGGCCGCCGAGCGCGAGGTCGCCCCGCGCACCCGCATCCCCCTCGACGAGGTCGTCCTCGTCAAGGAGTGAGCTCCGGCGGCACCGCCGCCCGCGATCGCCACGACGGCCGCGTCCCTGCGGGGGCGCGGCCGTCGGCGTACCATGACGTGACATGGATCAGCACCAGGACGACGCCCCGCCGGAGATGAACTTCTACACCCGGAAGTGGGTGCGACCGGAGGACCTCAACGCCAACGGCACCCTGTTCGGCGGCAGCCTGCTCCGCTGGATCGACGAGGAGGCCGCGGTCTACGCGATCATCCAGCTCGGCAACGGCAAGGTCGTCACGAAGTACATGTCGGAGATCAACTTCCTGTCCTCGGCGAAGGAGGGCGACATCGTCGAGATCGGCCTCGTCGCCACCCGGTTCGGCCGGACGTCGCTCACCATGCGGGCCGAGGCGCGCAACCTCTTCACGCACCGCAGCATCCTGACGATCGACGAGGTCGTCTTCGTGAACCTCGACGAGGACGGCAACCCCGCACCGCACGGCTACACCGACATCACCTACGCTCGCGACCGGGTGCCCGCCACGCACCGCGCGTGACCCCGCAGACTTCGCGCAGCACCGGGGCGCCCGGATGGTCGCACCCTGCGGCTGGTCGGCGGGCTCTGGCAGGATCGGGGGCATGACCACCCCCCGCCTCGTCGCCTTCGACCTGGACGACACGCTCGCCCCGTCGAAGTCCTCCCTCGACCCCCGCATGCTCGAGACCTTCGCGTCCCTGCTCGAGGTCGTGCCGGTCGCGGTCATCTCCGGCGGCAACTTCACCCAGTTCGAGCAGCAGCTCGTCACCCCGCTCCGGCAGCGCGACGGCCTGACGCTCGACGCCCTGCACCTGCTGCCCACCTGCGGCACCCGGTACTACCGCTGGGAGGACCAGGACTGGGCACTGCAGTACGCCGAGGACCTCACCGAGGAGCAGAAGGACCGCGCCCTCGCCGCGGTCGAGGCCCGTGCGCAGGAAGCCGGGTACTGGGAGTCCGAGACCTGGGGCGCCATCCTCGAGGACCGCGGGTCGCAGATCACGTTCTCCGCACTCGGCCAGTCCGCCCCGGTGGACGTCAAGAAGCAGTGGGACCCGACCGGCGAGAAGAAGGACCACCTGCGCCGCCTGGTGCAGCAGGACCTGCCCGACCTCGAGGTCCGATCGGGCGGCTCCACCAGCATCGACATCACCCGCAAGGGCATCGACAAGGCCTACGGCATGCAGCGCCTGGCCGAGATCACCGGCATCGCACTCGACGACATGCTCTTCGTGGGCGACCGGCTCGACCCCGAGGGCAACGACTACCCGGTGAAGGCGCTCGGGGTCCCCTGCCACGCGGTGCAGGGCTGGGAGGACACGGACGCGTTCCTGACGGAGCTCATCCCCACCCTGCGCTGACCGCGCGGCGGACGGGAGGCCCGTGGCGGGCCCGCACCGCGCCTCCTGTCCGTCCGCGGTCGCGTCCAGAGCCGCGAACGCGACCGACGCGGCCGGGCGCTCAGCCCAGGCTGCGGACGGCCTCGACGAAGGCGCGGATCTTGGCGGGGTCCTTGACGCCGCGCTCGGACTCGACCCCGCTCGACACGTCGACGCCGTCGGGGTCGAGCGCCTCGACCGCGGCGACCACGTTGGCCGGGGTCAGCCCGCCAGCGAGGATCCAGGCCTCGTCCACGCCCTCGATGGTGGCCGGGTCGATCAGGCGACCGCTGCCGGGCACGGCGGCGTCGAGCAGCAGCAGGTCGTGGTCGAACGCGGCGCGCTGTTCGGGCGTCTCGCGCAGGTAGTCCTCGGCCGCGATGGCCCGGATGGTGAAGAAGCCGGCGTCGCGCGCGCGGGCGAAGTCGGACGCCGACTCGCCACCGTGCAGCTGCAGCGTCGTGAGCCCGACCTCGGAGGCGATGCCCACGATCTCGTCGATCTTCTGGTCCCGGAAGACCCCGACGGCGTCGATGCCGTCCGGCACCCGCTCGACGAGTTCCTTCGCCAGGTCGGCGGTGACGGTCCGGGGGCTGCCCGCCGCGAAGACGAACCCGACGGCGTCGGCACCCGCGTCGACGGCGGCGTCCACGGTGTCGGGCGTCGACAGGCCACAGATCTTGATCCAGCGCTGGTCGGTCATGCTGTCCATCCTGCCAGGGTGCTCCGGTACCCGGAGCACGGAGCCGCCGAGCGGGTCAGTGCAGGGCGCCCGCGACGTAGGCGGCCACGCAGGCCGCGGTGACGCCGAAGGCCGCGAAGGACCCGACCAGGACGTTCCGCCGCCGCCAGCGCCGCACCGCCGAGAACGTGCCGCGCTTGGCGTGCCGGTGCGCGGCACGGTGCATGCGGTGGTCGCGCTGGTGCTTGACGCGTTCCGGACCGAGCGGCACCGGGCCGGTGATCTGGGTGGAGCCGCCGCGCAGCGCGTTGGCGATGGCGACCGCGGTGGGCCGGCGCTCCGGGTCGCGGGCCGTCATCCGGCTGAGCAGCTCGCGCCACTCGTCGGCGACGTCGTCCGGGACCTCGGGGTCGCGGCGGAGCCGGGCGAGTGCGGCCTCGATGAGGGTGCCCGAGTACTCCTGCTTGCCGGTCAGCGCCTCGAGCAGGACGAGCCCGAGCGAGTACACGTCGGTGGCGAAGCTGATCGGTTCGCCGGCGACCTGCTCCGGGCTGAGGTAGGCGGCGGTGCCGATGACCGTGCCGTCGTTCGTCAGGCGGGAACCGTCGACGAAGTGGGCGACGCCGAAGTCGGTGAGCTTGACCGTACGGGCGAACCCGGACGAGCCCTCGTCGCTGATCAGGATGTTGGCGGGCTTGACGTCGCGGTGCACGATGCCGCGGGAGTGCACGTAGGCCAGGGCGTCGGCGAGCTGCGCACCGAGGTCGGCCACCTCGTAGTTGTGCAGGGCACCCTCGGACAGCCGGCGGAGGAGGGTCGTGTCGGCGATGAGCTCCATCACGATGAACCGGTGCGGGCCGTCCTCGAACTCGTGGGTGCCGGCGTCGTACAGCGGGATGAGGCCCGGGTGGGAGAGCATGCTGAGCAGCCGGATCTCGCGCTCCTGGCGGACACGGTCGGCGGTGGTCATCTTGTCCGGGGTCGCGAAGAGCTTCACGGCCACGGCCCGGTACGTGTGCTCGTCACGGGCTTCGTAGACGGATCCCATGCCGCCGGTGCCGATGAGCTTCACGAGCCGGTACCGCGCAGAGAGGACGGTGTCCGCCCGCGCGCTGTCCAGCAGGGTCATGGTGTCCGTCGTCCCGTCCGGAGCCCGTGGTTCCGCGGCGCCTGCCGGCGTGTGGGCTCATGGGAAACGGTACGCGTCCGACTCTCGATCCGCATGGCCGTTACGACATCGTGATCGCCGTACTTCCCTGAGTTCCCGGGGATCGACGGGGTACAGTCCGACCTCCACCAGGACGAGGAATCGCGCAAGGAGGACAGCATGGCGTTGTCGAAGGGTGACGAGGTGCACTGGAACACCTCGCAGGGCAGGACGACCGGCACGCTCGTGCGCAAGCGGACGAGCGACTTCGAGTTCGACGGGCAGCACTTCAGGCCGACCGACGACGACCCGTACTGGATCGTCGAGTCGGAGAAGAGCGGCAAGCAGGCCGCCCACAAGGAGTCGGCGCTGACGAAGGCCTGAGGCTCAGTCGCGGGCGGGCTCGGCGCGACGACGACCCCGGGCACCGCCCACGGCAGGGCTGCCGGCGGCGTCGTCGTGGTCGTCGTCGGGGCCGCCCGTGCGCCGCTCGGCGCGGACACGGCGGACCCGGCGCACGACGAAGGTCACCACGACCGCGGCGATCGCGACGTAGAGCACGCGGTCGATCCACTCGGTGTACGCCTCGACCTGGTCGTACTGCGACCCGAACGCGGCACCGAGCAGCACGAGCGCGCTGTTCCAGATGCCGCTCGCGATGATCGTGAACACCGAGAACGTGCCGAGGTGCATGCGGTCGGCGCCGGCCGGCAACGAGATGAGGCTGCGGACGATCGGGACGAACCGGCCGAAGAACACCGCGCTCTTGCCGTGCCGGTGGAACCAGCCGGCTGCCTTGCGGAAGTCGTCCTCGTCGACGAGGGGCAGCTTGCCGAACCACCGCGTGGTGCGTTCGAACCCGATCTTCGCGCCGAGCCAGTACAGCACCAGCGCCCCGAGGTACGAACCGATCGTCGCCAGCACCAGGACCAGCACGAGGTTCATCTGGCCGGCACCCGCGAGGAACCCGGCCAGCGGCAGGATGACCTCGGACGGGATGGGCGGGAACACCGTCTCGACGAAGAGCATCAGCCCGACGCCCCACTCCCCCAGCGCGTCGATCAGCTGCAGCACCAGGCCGGAGAGGCCGCCGAGGTCCGACGGGGCGGTGGAGTCGCCACTGGCGACGGTCATGGCACGGGCGGTCACGGCAGTCGTCATGCCCCCAGCATCCCTGAACGCCCTGTCAGGACCCGGCACGCTCCCTGGGTGTCAGCCGAGTCCCATGTGAGCGGACCGGACGTGGGCGAGCGACCGGGCGAGCGCGCCCCGGGCGACGGCGTCGCGACCGACGGTCGACGGGGCGAACACCACCGGGTGCCGGAGCTGTGGCGTGACGATCTCGTCGAGCGCGGCGCAGAACACCTCCGCCGCCGGCAGGACCTCGCCACCGACGACGACGACCTCGGGGTCGATCGTCGTCACGAGCTGCACGACGCCGGGTGCCACGTCGGCCGCGAACGCACGGACGGTCTCGACGGCCGACACCGAGCCCTGGGCCGCCGCCGCGAAGACGGACTCGAGGTCCGTGCCGGACGGGATCCGGGCCTCCAGGCGGGCGGGTGCGGCGGGCCAGCCCGTCGAGGCGATGCCGCCCATCTCCCCGGCCGCACCGCGCGCACCGCGCGCCAACGAGCCGTCGACCACCAGCGCGGCACCGATCTGCCGACCCATCACCAGGTACAGGGCGTCCCGGACGCCGTGGAACCGCCCCCACCGGGCCTCGGCCGTGGCCGCCAGCTTGGCGTCGTTGTCGAAGAAGGTGGCGACCCCGGGGAAGAGGTCCTGGATCCGGCCGGGCACCCGTCGCTCGACCCACTCCGGCACCGCGACCGTGTAGTCGATCGCGCCGTCGCGGTCGACGACCGCCGGGACGCCGAACGTGGCACCGAGCACCGGCGCACCACCGACGGAGCCGCCGACCGTACCTCCGACGGGCGCCGTCAGCCGACGGACGACGTCCTGCACGCTCGACCAGGCCTGTTCGGCGTCGGCGAGGTCGGTGTAGCGCTCCTCGACGCGGGCGAGCGTGACGCCGCGCAGGTCCGCGCGCACGCCGACGATCCCGTGCAGGCCCAGGTCCACGCCGAGCACGGAGCCGGCCGACGCGTCCGCGGCGAAGCGCTTGGCGCGACGACCGGCCTTGTTCGGGGTGGCGATCGCCTCGGCCTCGGTCACCCAGCCCTCGTCGACCAGGTCGGCGAGCGCCGCCTCGACCGTGGGGCGGGAGAGTCCGACCGTGCGGCCGAGCTCGGTGACCGTGCGGGAGACGTCGTCGCGCAGGAGCTCGTCGAGGATCGCCCGCGAGTTCATCTGCCGCAGGACCCCCGGGGTCGTCCCGACGGCGCCCGGGGTCGTTGACACGGTCTGCTGCACGGCCATAGCCTCCACATTACGAAAGATCATTGAGGAATGGTGGCTCCGACATGCTCGTCCCACGACCGCGCCGCACCGCTCCCGGTGTCGGGGCCTTCGCGATCACCCCGTCGACCCGGATCGCCGCCGACCCGGCGAGCGAGTCCGTCCGACTGTACCTGCAGCAGACCCTGCGGGGATCGACCGGGCTGCCGGTGCGGGACGCCCTCGACGACACGGCACCGGGGGCCGGCACGATCGCGCTGCGCGTCGCCGACGACCCGTCCCTGCCCGCGGGCCCGACGACGCCGGAGGGCGACCGAGTGGAGTCGTTCCGCCTCACGGTGACGCCGGACGGCGTCGACGTCGTCGGCGGCTCGCCCGCCGGGGTCTTCTACGGCGTGCAGGCCCTGCTGCAGCTGCTGCCCCCGGACGTGTACCGCCGCGGCCGGGTCGCGACCGGTCCGTGGTCCGTCCCCGCCGTGGTCGTCGAGGACGCCCCCGCCTTCGCCTGGCGCGGCGTGATGCTCGACGTCGCCCGGCACTTCCGGACGAAGCACGAGGTCATGCGGGTGGTCGACCAGCTCGCCGCGCACCGGATCAACCGCCTGCACTTCCACCTCACCGAGGACCAGGGGTGGCGGATCGAGATCCGGAAGTACCCGCGCCTGACCGAGGTCGGGTCCTGGCGTCGGGAGTCCCAGGTCGGCGCGCACGTCCCCGGGCCGGACGGCACACTCGTGGTCGCCGGGTTCGACGGCCGCCCGCACGGCGGGTACTACACGCAGGACGACGTCCGCGAGATCGTGGCGTACGCGGCCGACCGGTTCGTCACCGTCGTCCCCGAGATCGAGACCCCCGGGCACGTCCGCGCCGCACTGGCGGCCTACCCGTCGCTCGGCGTCACGGGCGAACCGGTCGAGGTGTGGACGGAGTGGGGCATCGCCGACGACGTCCTGAACGCCGAGGACGCCACGATCGTCTTCTTCAAGGACGTCCTGGACGAGGTCATCGCGCTCTTCCCCTCCGGCTACATCGGCATCGGCGGCGACGAGTGCCCGAAGGTGCAGTGGGAGACCGACCCCCGCACCCAGGAGCGCATCCGCGAGCTCGGGCTGCAGGACGAGGAACAGCTGCAGGCCTGGATCATCGGACAGCTCGCCGCACACGTCGAGTCGCACGGCCGGCGGGCGTTCGGGTGGGACGAGATCCTCGAGGGCGGCACGCTCGACCCCTCGGCGACCGTGGTCTCCTGGCGCGGGCTGACCGGCGCACGGACCGCCGCCCGCCGCGGGCACGACGTCATCTCGTCGCCGGACGACCAGGTGTACCTCGACTACCGCCAGAGCGACCTGCCGACCGAGCCGATCCCGGTGTCGATCGTGCTCACCGTCGACGACGTCTTCGCCTTCGACCCGGTGCCGTCCGGACTCACCGACGCCGAGCGCGCCCACGTCATCGGCGGCCAGGGCAACATGTGGACGGAGCACGTCGACTCCGCCCGTCGGCTCGACTACCAGCTCTTCCCCCGCGTCGCCGCCCTCGCCGAGGCACTGTGGTCGGCGGACGTCACCGGGCCGCGCGACCTCGCCGAGTTCCGCGGACGCCTGGCCGAGCACACCGCCCGGCTCGAGGCCATGGGCATCGAGTACCGGCACGAGGCCGGGCCGTTCCCGTGGGAGCAGCGACCGGGCGTCCCGGGGCGCCCGCACTCGCGTGAGGAGCGGGCGGCGTACATCGACGCGGTGACGGCGAACATCGCCGAGTAGCACGCGTCGCGACCGGACGACGGACCCACTTCTTCAGGGCGACGAGCACCAGCGCGGACACCACGGTCCCCGCCAGGATCGCGACGACGAACATCAGGACGTCACCGATCGCGAAGAAGACGAAGATCCCGCCGTGCGGCGCTCGCGAGGTCACGCCGGCAGCCATCGAGATCGCACCCGTGATCGCGGCACCGACCATCGACGCCGGGATGACGCGCAGCGGGTCGGCTGCGGCGAACGGGATCGCACCCTCGGAGATGAAGGACGCACCGAGGAGCCACGCGGCCTTGCCGTTCTCGCGCTCCGGCTTCGTGAAGCCCTTGCGGTAGAGCACGGTCGAGGCGAGCGCGAGTGCGAGCGGCGGCACCATGCCGGCCGCCATGACGGCGGCCATGATCTCGAACGGCACCACGTTCGTGGCGGTCCCGGCACCGAGCCCGGCGACGGCGAACGCGTACGCCACCTTGTTCACCGGACCACCGAGGTCGAACGCCATCATCAGCCCGAGGATGATCCCGAGCAGGACGGCCGAGGCACCCGACAGGGAGTTGAGCCAGGCGGTGAGCTCGGTCATGACCCAGGCGATCGGGCCACCGAGCACCAGGAGCATGAGGCCCGAGGCGATGATCGACGCGAACAGCGGGATGATCACGACCGGCATCAGACCACGCAGCCAGCGCCAGGTCGGGATGCGCCCGATCCAGTACGCGGCGGCACCGGCGATGAGGCCACCGACCAGGCCACCGAGGAACCCGGCGTTCATGAACACCGCGATCGACCCGGCCACGAAGCCCGGTGCGATGCCCGGGCGGTCGGCGATGGCGTAGGCGATGTACCCGGCGAGTGCTGCGACCAGGAACCCGAGCGACACCTGTCCGATCTGGAACGCGGCGGCGCCGAGGTAGTAGCCGAGGCCCTCCGGCGGCAGGTTCAGCAGCGTCGAGTTCGTCAGCGTGTAGGCAGCGTTGCTCATGCCCGAGTCGCCGTGGTTCAGCGCGATGCCGTACCCGGAGAGCAGGAAGCCGAGCGCGATGAGCAGTCCGCCGCCGGCCACGAACGGGATCATGTAGCTGACGCCGGTGAGGAGCCAGCGCTTGAGCGACTGGCCGAAGTGCTCGTTCTTGGCGGTGGACTCGCCCTCGACGGCGGCACCACCCTGCACGCGTGCGGCGTGCGGGTCCTCCGAGGCGCGGATGGCCTCGGCGATCATCTTGTCGGGCTCGTCGACACCGCGCTTGACGGGTCCGGACACGAGCGGCTTGCCGGCGAACCGACCGCGATCGCGGACGTCGACGTCGACCGCGAACACGACGGCGTCCGCACGGGCGATGAGGGCCGGGTCGAGGGGTTCGACCTGCGAGGACCCCTGCGTCTCGATGTGCATCTCGGCACCGGCACGCTGAGCTGCGGCGACGAGGGCATCCGCCGCCATGTAGGTGTGCGCGATGCCGGTCGGGCAGGCGGTGACGCCGACGAAGACCTTGCGGCCCGCCTCCGGCGCGGTGGCCGGTTCGGAGGCACCGCTCGCCTTCCCGACGCCGGCCTCGGCCACTTCGCCGCTCACCTCGTTGTCGACCAACCGGACGATCTCGTCGGGGGTGGTCGCGGCACGGAGCGCGGCGGTGAAGTCCTCGCGGATGAGCGCACGGGCCAGGGTCGAGAGGACCGTCAGGTGGTCCTTGTCCGCCCCCTCGGGCACGGCGATCATGAAGACGATGTCGGCGTCGCCGTCCGGGGCGCCGAACGGCACCTTCCGGGCCAGGCGCGAGAACGCCAGCGTTGGCTCGGACACCGACGCCGACCGGGCGTGCGGGATGGCGATGCCGCCGGGGACGCCCGTTCCGACGCTCGCCTCGCGCTTGATGGCGTCGTCGGCGAGCGTCGCGCCGTCGGCGGCGCGGCCGGTCGCGGCGACGCGATCGGCGAGCACCCGGATGACGTCGGTCGACGTGGCGCCGAGGTCCTCGTCGAGGCCGACGAGCTGTGCGCTGATGAGGCGCGGACTCGAGTCTGCGGACATGTGCTTGCTCCTTCGCAATGGCGCTGATCGCGCGGTGGTGCAGGTGTTCGTGGGGTGGTCGGGCGGGGT